>JASGGM010000102.1:0-8280 GCA_047605045.1 Acinetobacter sp.
AAGCTATGTGGTGCGTAACGCAGCGTATAGTCTTCAAGTGTTTCATTGACCGCTTTATTCGCATCTGTTTGTACAGCATCGGCATTTGGATGTTCAGATACACTCATAACATCAACTCCAATTTTCGAGTTTAACCACCACGGCGAAACTATCTTTTTTGATGTTTTTCAGTGTGAAAGTTTTATGTCAAATTGGAAATACGTTATTTTGCGTATGCCAGCAAAACAGAAGAAGTGGCAATTTCCCCCAATATTTGGCAAAGTGGAAAAATACCATAAAACGATTCGATACCATTCGATGAAAGCCAGCGATATGCCAGATTCTCCTTCACATCCGCAAGCACCACAGCGTGTCATTCACACCCGACGGGAATATAACCTGTGGGTTGCAGATGAAAATATTGAAGATTTTGCACTTCGTTATACACCGACATCCGTGCGGAAATGGTCGCCTTGGACAGTGACCAACACTGCGGTTTCAACCGTCAGTTTTTTGGCGATGGAAGCCATTGGCGCAACCATGTTGTGGCAATATGGTTTTAGTAATGCGATTTGGGCAGCTATTGTGGTGTGTAGCATTATTTTTCTGACCAGTTGGCCCATCAGTTACTATGCCGCCAAATACAATGTCGATATCGATTTACTTACGCGTGGTGCGGGTTTTGGCTATTTAGGTTCAACCATTACCTCACTCATTTATGCCAGTTTCACTTTTATTTTGTTGGCTTTTGAAGCAGCTATTATGGCAATGGCTTTGGAACTGGCACTGGGTATCCCACAAGTGCTGGGGTATCTCATTTCGGCATTGGTGATTCTCCCCCTAGTGGTAAAAGGCATTGGTTTTATTAATAAAGTTCAGGCATTTACCCAGCCAGTCTGGTTGATATTGTTGTTTGCACCGTGGTTTTTCGTATTGTGGAAACAGCCACAGCTTTTGCAGGATAGTTTCAGTTTTGTGGGGCAAATGTCACGATCGACTGACTTTAATCTGTATTATTTCGGCGCTGCGTGTACGCTCATTTTTTCATTTGTGATCCAAATTGGTGAGCAAGCCGATTATTTACGCTTTCTACCGCAACCCAATCGAAAAGATAAACATCGCATTGCATGGCGACTGGCAGTATTTATGGGTGGCCCATCATGGATTATTTTTGGCTTTTTAAAAGTATTGATGGGTATGTTGTTGATGGTATTGGCATTTCAATTTGCGATTCCTCAGCTTGAATTAGACAATCCAACCTATTTATATTGGGTGGCTTATCAGCAATTGATACCATCCCCCTACATTGCATTATTGTTCACATTGGCTCTGGTCTGTGTGGCGCAAATTAAGATTAACGTCACCAATGCCTATGCAGGTTCATTGGCGTGGTCAAACTTTTTTGCGCGTTTGACACATAGCCATCCTGGACGAATTGTATGGCTGGTATTCAATATATTTATTGCCATTGTATTGATGGAAATGGGCATCAGTCATGCCGTAGAGCGTATTCTGGGGCTATATAGCAATATTGCTTTGGCATGGATTGGCGCCGTGGTTGCCGACTTAGTCATCTGTAAGCCTTTAGGTTTAAGTCCCAAAGGGATTGAATTTCGCCGTGCCTATTTATATGACATTAACCCCGTGGGGGTTGGTG
Organism: Acinetobacter sp.; assembly: GCA_047605045.1. Lineage (GTDB taxonomy): Bacteria > Pseudomonadota > Gammaproteobacteria > Pseudomonadales > Moraxellaceae > Acinetobacter. The sequence goes on from JASGGM010000102.1 coordinate 1,637, forward strand.
CGTTATTGATTGCCTCGATGATCTCAATTTTGAGTTATTTAGGTGTATTTGGTGTAATGGCAAAAGGACTGGCCAGTTTTATCGCCTTGGCGACTGCCATGGTGTGTGTGCCAATTTTGGCCTATTTCACTCAGGGAAAGTACTATTTAGCGCGCCAGCCACAACCATCAAAACCCCTTGATGCTGTTGCTGTTGATCGTTGCATTGTTTGTGATCGAGATTATGAAATTGCAGACATGGCAGTCTGTCCTGCCTATCAAAATAGTATTTGTTCTTTATGTTGTTCGCTTGAAGCACGTTGTCATGACCTGTGTAAACCACATGGACGCTGGTCGCTACAATTAAAAAATGTGGTATGGGCATTTTTACCTGCCTCTTGGGCCCGCCGTTTAAATAGTCGCTTAAGCCTGTATATGTTATTACTGCTTGGGTTTTCCGTGGTGCTGGCGGCTTGTTTAAGTTTGGTGTATCTGCAGGAAAAAGCCTATTTGGAAACGGTCAATGCTGTTGCAGTCCCACAACTATTCACGCTGTTTTTAAAGATTTATACCATTCTTTTTTTATTACTTAGCGTCGCGGCATGGTGGCTGGTACTGAATGATGATAGTCGCCGAAATGCTGAAATAGAAACGCAGCAACAAACCGATTTACTTATGGATGAAATTGCCGCACATGAAGTGACTTCGCAACATTTGCAAGATGCCCGTATTCAGGCAGAACGCGCCAATGAGGCTAAAAGTCGTTATGTCATTGGCATTAGTCATGAATTAAGAACACCATTGAACAGTATTTTGGGCTATAGCCAACTACTGCAAAAACAAGAACAATTGTCGGATAAGGGCAAAATGGCTTTGGGGGTGATTAGTCGTAGTGGGCAGCACCTCACCTCTTTAATTGATGGCTTACTAGATTTGGCACGAATTGAAACAGGAAAAATCTCGTTAAATATGGTGGATATTCATTTTCCTCATTTTGTTGAACAAATCATTCAGATGTTTCAGCCGCAATTTGAACAGAAAAATTTAGAGTTTATCTGTGATATTAGTGAGAACCTACCGAATTATGTACGAACCGACAAAAAACGTTTGGAACAAGTGTTGATTAATGTACTGGGCAATGCACTCAAATTTACCAATCGTGGCGCGATTACGCTCAAAGTGGATTACCGATTTCAAACGGCATATTTTGAAATTATGGATACAGGCTGCGGCATTGCAGAACAAGATTTAGAACGTATTTTTAATCCATTTGAACGAGGCAGTAATGTCATGCAAGGCGGGTTTAGTGGCACAGGTTTGGGCTTACCCATTGTAAAATTATTGGTTGATTTATTGGGAGGTCAATTAACCGTAACCAGCCAAATCAATCAGGGTTCACAGTTTAAAATAAAGCTCTATCTACCTTCAAAAGCATTGGTGCATCCTATTTCCAATGTATCTTCCAATCAAATAATGGGTTATCGAGGTGAACGCAAACGCATTTTGGTGGTCGATAATGAGGCTGTAGATCGCGGTTTGGTGGCAAATTTTCTGCAACCCCTTGGTTTTGTTGTACAAGAAGCGGAATCAGGTATTGAGTGTTTAAGACAAGTTCCTGCTTTTCAACCTGATCTCATTTTAATGGATTTAAATATGCCATTGATGGGAGGGCATGAAACTGCCCAGTTATTACGTCAAAATAATATTACCCATGTTCCAATTCTGATTATCTCGGCCAATGCTGGCGAACGAGACAGCAACCCACAAGAAGCGTTGTTAAGCGAAGATTTTATGCTTAAACCAATTGATTTAAATCTATTACTGGGCAAAATTGGCGATAAGCTCGGATTACACTGGGTAGATACGGCAACGGAATCCTCGGTGGATACCGAGCAAAATGCGATTGAAACAATTGAACATCCAGCACATGCGGTGATTTATGTGCCATCTATTGCAGACATTCAATTTTCAGACCAACATGATTTGTCACAAGCCTTACAACAGGTACAGGAGTTGATCGCAGCAGGTTACATTCGCGGTATACAACAGGCTTTAATTCGCTATCAACACGATTTTCCAGAGCAAGATATGTTGTGGCGAAAATTAAGTCATGCCGTACAAAAATTTGATTTAAAACAAGCACAACAACTGGTGCAGGATGTGATATAGCCATGCAGTATGATTCACAAAAAATTGTGCAACATCAACGCCAAGCGGTCATATTAATTGTCGATGATGTACCCGAAAATTTAGGCGTATTGCATGATAGTCTGGATCAGGCGGGTTATCGTGTCTTGGTCACCACAGACGGTTTAAGTGCGATAGAAATTGCCCATCGCTGTTTGCCTGACATGATTCTCATGGATGGCAATATGCCTCATATGGATGGTTTTGAAAGTTGTGTCGAGCTCAAGGCCAGTCCAGTGACGCAGTATATTCCTGTTATTTTTATGACGGGATTATCGGAAACTGAACATATTGTACGAGGTTTCCAAGTTGGTGGTGTGGACTATGTGACCAAACCTTTAAATATTGAAGAGGTATTGGCACGGGTGAAAACACATTTGGCGCATGCACAATTGTTACAGCAACAACAACAAGTGATTGATGCCACTGAAATGGCAATTTTAGCAGTCGATCGACAAGGAAAAATTGTCTGGCAGACCGAAAAAGCCAAGCAATTGTTACAGCAACCATTGATGGATCTGGCTGGTTTCGAAATGGGGCTGATCCACTGGTTTCAAGATTTAGCACATGAAAAAGAGCCAAAAAAATTAATGAATTGTGTTTATTCTGCACCAAACCAACAGTGGCAATTAAACTTGTTAACTGTGTGGGAAGCAGATCAAGCCAATGCTAAAAACTATTTAGTACAGATTAAACATCTCGCCGCAATGCGACAAACTGTGGATATCTTACGGCATTGTCCACAGCTGACGCAGCGTGAAGCGGAAGTCGTGCATTGGTTACTTTTGGGGAAAACCAATAAGGATATTGCGGAAATTTTGCAGTTGAGTCCACGCACCGTAAATAAACACTTAGAACATATTTTTGAAAAGTTAAGTGTGGAGAATAGAACCGCAGCCGTGGCCTATGTGAATAGTATTATGCAGGAACTGTTGTAAAAATTGCTATTTTTCAGTCGCTCATGGTTGTGTTCAACTGTGTTATCCATTAAATTGTTACGTTATAACATCTACTTTATTCCGATTGGATTTTTTATGAAACAGCTGCGTTATATTGTTCTACCAGTGTTTGCTTTAATCAATAGTCCATATACTTTTGCTGAAGAGGCGGGAGAAGAAGCAACAAATATCTTGCCTACACTTCGGTTGACAGCGTCAGATCAGCATCAGAAGTCTTATCGGGGGAAAGCATCAACCGCTGCCACTAAATTTGCTAGTGACCCGATGAAAATGCCGCAACAGGTTCAGGTGGTCTCATCTGCAGTGTTAAAAGACATCAATGCACAGCGCATTGCTGATACCCTTGCTATGGTGAGTGGTGTGTCTGCATTAAATCCGATGAGTGGCTTTTGGGATAACTATTCTATTCGGGGCTTTAACACCGATCAAACCATTGGGGCTTCAAGTTTAAGAAATGGCATAAATGCCAATTTAGGACTGAGTGCGCCACGAGATATGGTCAACGTTGATGCTGTAGAATTCCTAAAAGGCCCAGAAGCAGCCTTATATGGTGCAGGAGATCCTGGTGGAACCTTAAATGTGATCACCAAAAAACCAGAATTCAACGCTGAAAATAATGTGACGCTACGTGCAGGTTCATATGACCAGTATCGGGTGGCATTCGATTCCACCAATGCCTTAACTGACACCATTGCGTATCGATTAGGCGTGTCCTATACCAACAATCAAAGTTTCAGGGACTACGTTAAAAATAATCGGCTTTTTATTGCCCCTCAATTAACATGGAAGCCAACGGATAACACCCAAATTGATTATGACAGCGAATATTCACGTATGAACAATGTGTTTGATCGTGGTGTGGTTGCGGTGAATCAGCAATTGGGCGTTATTCCAATATCGAGATTTTTGGGTGAACCGAATGATGGTTCGATGGCAATGAATGATTATTTGCAACAACTGCGAATTCAGCATCAATTTGAAAATGGTTGGAAAAGTAATACGGTATTGAATTTTAAAGATAATACATGGACAGGTTTTTCTTCAGAAGCCTATCAGTTATTGAACAGTGCAGGCGATTTAAACCGTGAGCGACGTTATCGTAAATATAATTCACGCAGTTATTTAGTCAGTCAGGAATTGTCGAAACAGTTTTCGACAGGAAATATTCAACATCATTTGAATGTGGGATTGACCGCCAGTACGCTGGATATTGAAAACTATATGTTACGATTTCGGCAAAAGGGCAGTAGCGCAACATTAATTAATATTTATCACCCTGTTTATGGGGTCAATATTCCAAATTTAACCACAACGTCTTCTTATGTGAAAGAAACACAGAATAATCTGGCATTCAATGTCAGTGATCTCATGGAGTTAAATGCAGATTGGACATTGCTCTTGGGTGGGCGTTTCGATCTGTATCAACAAAAATATCAAGATTTGGTTGCACAAAGTTCTGGAAAACAAAATTTTAATCATTTTAGTCCGAAAGTTGCATTGAATTACTCACCGCAAGAAAATTGGTCGGTATTTGTCAGTGCAGGGCAATCCTTTCATTTAAATTCGGGTTTAGATATCAATCATTCGCCATTCAAGCCTGAAACAGCATGGACGTATGAGTTGGGAAGCAAATGGAAATTGTGGGATGACCGGTTGTCTGCAACGGCTTCAATTTTTCATATTAGCAAAGAAAATGTGCTCACCACCAATCCACAAGACAGCAGTTATATGGTTGCTGCGGGCGAAGAAAAAAGTCGTGGTTTCGAATTGGATGTGGATGCCCAGCCACTGGATCGTTTAAACCTGAAACTTGCCTATACGTATACCAATGCTTATGTTAGCAAATCTGATGCAAATTCAGGGATTCCTGTGGGCGCGCGCTTGTTAAATAGTCCAAAACACAGTGCAAATTTTTTGGCGATGTATGATCTTTGGCAATCAGGGGAGCAAAAAGTTGGGGTTGGAGGCAATGTGCAATATGTTTCAGCCCGTGCAGGCAATACCGCCGATGATGGCTTTGAATTGCCATCGTATACCTTATTGAATTTAAATGCATATTATCAGCACAATGCCAATTTACGTGTCCAATTTACCTTAAATAATGTCTTGGACAAAACCTATTATGTTTCCAGTATCAAGGATGTGTGGGTGACACCAGGGAATCCACGAGAAGCTTTTATTACCGTAGATTATAAATTCTAATGCATAACACAGGGTGTGGTGATTGAACTCATCACCTTACAATGCCACAAGCTAAATCGTGCGATCACTACAATTTAGCTTGTGGCTGTGGGTTAACATGAAGATTGGTATATACCTTTCAATCATGCCAATGATTTAACGCAAGGTTTCACGTACGACTTCAACAAACCAGCGTACGCCATATGGAATTAAATCATCATTAAAATCGTAGGCTGGATGGTGCAAAGGTTTACTTTCTCCCGACCCTAACCATAAATATGCCCCCGATTTTTCTTGTAACATAAACGAAAAGTCTTCTGAGGTCATGGCCGAAAAAGGTGCTTCACTGGCGGTTAAACCTGCATTTGTGGCTGCTTTCAGTGCAATGTCGACTGCTTCTGCGGTATTAATGGTGGCTGGGTAGCCTTCAAAATAATTTATTTCTACCTTTAAGCCGTGCATCGCCGTGACATGTTGTGCAATCTCCAGCATGCGATTTTTGACCAAGGTACGCACTTCGTGACTCAGTGTACGTACTGTTCCTGCAAGATGTGCTTCGGCTGGGATCATGTTATAGGCGGTACCACCATGAAATTTGGTGATGGTTAAACAGGCTTGGTCGACGGGATTAACCGAACGAGAAACAATGGTGTGCAATTGCACCACCAGCTCACTGGCGGCCAATAGGGTATCGGGGCTTAAATGCGGCTGTGCAGCATGACCACCACCACCATACACCCGAATATCAAAACGATCGCCCGCCGCCATAATGGCACCGACGCGAGTTTGGGCAACACCGACGGGGAGTTCTGGCCAGTTGTGTACAGCAAAAATTTGTTCACATGGAAAACGCTGAAATAAGCCATCTTCAATCATGGCTCTTGCACCCGCTTTACCTTCTTCAGCTGGCTGGAAAATAAAGCACACCGTTCCGTTAAAGTCACCATGTTTGGCTAAATACTCGGCTGCACCGAGTAGCATCGTGGTGTGCCCATCATGACCACAGGCATGACAAGCGCCTTCATGCTGGCTTTTCCATACTTGTTTGCCATCATCGGGCATGGGCAATGCATCAATATCGGCACGTAACCCAATGATGCGAGTACCATTCCCTCGTTTTAAAATACCAACAACCCCTGTTTGACCAATGCCACGATGGACGTCAAGGCCTAATTCTTCAAGGAAGTTTGCCACAATATCGGCAGTACGATGTTCTGCATAACCCAATTCAGGATGGGCATGTATATCCCGGCGTAAAGCAACTAAATGCATATAATCCATTCATGCCTCATTGAATTCTAAAATTTTAATCATTTTCAATATCAGTTAGTTGATTAAG
>JASGGM010000103.1:0-8254 GCA_047605045.1 Acinetobacter sp.
CCACTACTGTATAGGGCTTTTTTATGTTCTGGTGCATTTTCTACCGCCATTAAAGCAGCACCACCCCATTCGCCACCGACCGCAAAGCCTTGAATGGCACGTAGTATCACCAAAAGAATTGGTGCCCACCAGCCAATTTGTGCGAAGTTAGGAAGTAGTCCAATGGCAATGGTTGCGATACCCATGAGGAAGACGGTAAGGAATAGCATTTTTTTACGGCCAAGTTTGTCGCCAAAATGGCCAAAAACCACTCCCCCTAATGGACGAAAGAGGAATCCTACGCCAAATGTTGCGAATGCTGCCAATGTTCCCATGGTTGGGCTAATATTTGGGAAAAATTGCTGTTTAAAAACCAAAGCAGCAACAATGCCGTAAAGTAAAAAATCATACCAGTCGACAACAGCACCGATAAAACTACTGAATGCGGCTTGGCGAGCACGTTTTTGCTCAAAATTTGTAGAAATTGTATTAAGGGTCATTCAAAGAGTCCATGCTTTACAGTCTAAACGTCCCATTTTCCTGAAAATTGTGTTCGGTACAGGGAAATAGGGTCGGTAGATGGGTATCAATCTATATGGTTAAGACTTTGAAAATAAATAATAAACAATCAATATTATTCATTATCCTATTAATGTCCTTAAAAAATTCAGTCTATGATCAAACGCCTAAATATAAGGTGTTTGAAAAAGCTTTTCGAATTTTATATGCCAATTAAATTGATGGGTATCATAAAGGCTTAGGAAGTATTTTTGAATTAAAAATTTTATATCATTCAGACAAAGCCAAAAAGTTGGCTCAGCTTTCATATGATCGATAGCTGAGCCAACGAGAGTATTCTCAACTAGACAACCGCTGTCATGCCACCATCTACAAAGATGTTTTGGCCTGTGACGAAGTCGCTTGCCGATGAAGCAAGAAACACCAGTGCCCCTGAAAGCTCTTCAGGGCGGCCCCAGCGCCCAGCTGGCGTTCTTTGTTCAAGCCATGATGTGAAGTTCTCATCGGCGACGAGGGCGCTATTCATGTCTGTTGCAAAGTAGCCAGGAGATAGGGTATTTACCTGAATGTTATGACGTGCAAGGTCGGCTGTCATTCCCCGCGTTAACAGTGCAACACCGCCCTTGCTCGCAGCATACGGCGCAATTGTCTGGCGACCCAGTGCGGATTGCACAGATGCAATGTTGATGATCTTGCCCGAGCCACGCGCGATCATGTGTGGTGCAATAAAGCGAGACACGTAAAAAACGCTCGATAGGTTGGTTGCGATGATGTCATCCCAATCTGAAACCGCGAACTCGGCAAAAGGTGAGCGGCGTTGGATCCCAGCATTATTCACGAGAATGTCTGGCGTGCCAAAGCGTTCAACGAGGTCGTTGACTGCTGCCTCAACGCTCGCAGCATCTTGTACATCAAACAAAACGGTGTCTGGTCGCACACCGTAGGATTTTTCCCATTCGATGGCGGCGTTATCGAGTGATGCCGAATCGCGGCCATGCAAAATAACGCGTGCTCCAGCCGAGGCAAGCGCTCCAGCCAAAGTGTTCCCGAGGCCCCGAGAAGAGCCAGTCACAAGCGCGAGTTTATTGCTGAGATCAAACATAAAAACTCCTTAAATAATCGCAAAGATCGCGAGCGTGATGGCGAAGCCGACAACCGACTCCAGAGCCTGCTGCACGGTCCAAGTTTTCAGGGTGGTCTTGACGTCCATGCCCATCAAACGGCCCATAAGCCAGAAGCCACCGTCGTTGACGTGACCGGCAAAGACTGATCCTGCAGCCGTTGCCATGGTAATACAGGCGAGCTCCATGGGTGAAAAACCAGCTGCAGCGACAGCAGGAGCAATTAGACCAGCGGTCGTTACGAGTGCAACCGTTGCCGAGCCCTGAGCCACGCGCAGGATGACAGCAATCAGATAAGCTGCGAAGATAAGTGGTAGACCAATGCCATCAAGGCTTTTGGCGAGAGCATCACCGATGCCTGATGCACGGAGAACACCACCGAACATGCCGCCAGCACCAGTGATGAGGACTACCGAACAGATCGGACCGAGCGAGCGGTCGACGACTTTCTCAAGGGCGCTTCCGTGTATACCGCGACGTGTGCCGAGTACGAACATTGCAACGATGAGAGAGAGGAGCAGTGCAATTTCACTTGTACCGATCAGGATCAGGGCACGCACCCAGAGGTGATCGCCATTAAGGACACCGGCTGAAACGAGCGCAGTGAGACCCGTGTTCATGAAGATGAGTAATAGCGGGATAGAGATGATGCCGATGACGGTTCCGGCCGACGGTGGATTTTTAGGCTCAACGTCGTCTTCAGGGCTGCCGAAGAGGGCTAGAACAGGCAAAGGGATGCGTTTGTTGATGAATTTCGCCCAGAGGTAACCCGAGATGTACCAAGCTGGAAGCGCGATGATCAAGCCGAGGATGAGCACAATGCCAAGATTTGCGCCATAGGTTGCTGTTGCTGTGACAGGACCTGGGTGTGGCGGCAAGAAAATGTGCATGGCCGAAAGTGCCGATGCTGAGGTAAGACCGTACAGTAGCAGGTTCTTATTGCCGAGACGCCTTGCAACGGCGAACACGATCGGAAGCATGACGATGAGACCAGCATCGAAGAAGATGGGAAAACCCATGATCAGCGAGGCGACACCGAGTGCGAATGGTGCACGTGCTTCACCGAACACGCTGACCATCTTGTCAGCGAGGATCCGTGCTCCACCACTGGATTCGACCAGACTACCGAGCATGGCACCAAGACCAACGAGCAATGCTACGTGACCAAGTGTGCCACTGAAGCTCTTCACGAGAACGTCAGCAATATGTGTGAGCGGGATGCCGGTGGTGATCGCCGTCAGCAGCGATACGAGGATGAGCACTAAGAAAGCGTGTAGTTTTAGTTTGATAACCATGAACAGGATGAGCGCGATGGCTCCGGCTGCAATGCCCAGCAGGGGGAGGGTCCCCAGTGTCTGAGTCCAGTCTTCCATTTCAAATTCTCCATTGAACGACGGGCCACAGTCACAAATGTGTCTGTGGTTGGTTTAGTACGTGGCGCTGTCCATAAGCATCACATCAAAATATTACTTCTGGCGGTTATACCGCATTAAGGTATTTATTTAAAGATATCAATAACTATAACCCTTTCAAAAATTACAATAAAACTTATTATTCAAAGATTTAAATATTAGAATTTTCCACTCAATCTCTCTCCATTTAACATAATGGTGCTTATTTCCACTTTCATCCCAACATCAGTTTCTTCTTTCAAAATATTGATGATCTGACTTTTGGTAAATCTTGATTTCTTCATGTGTGTCTCATGATCTTATTTAGTCAGAAAACTCTAGTTATAGGTGTCTCAGTTTAAGGGAAGTAGAGATTTATGCGAAGTCGGATTTTATTATTTTTTTATAATCAATAACATAAATCCAACACAAAACTCTAAGATTGCCAAAAAAAGTTGATTTGTTCTTAATTGGCTTTTTTAGTGGTTTTAAGCACTATGTAAAAAAATTATATTGGATTTTTATATCGTTATTTAGATCAGTTTCGCATAGCACTATTATGTTAAATAAGGGAAGAAATTGTAATTTAGAGCTGTAAAAAATAGGGGCGTAAAAGAAGTTTTTGTATCATGAGTATTTTAGAATCTTTTATGTGGATGTGAAAAATTTTATATGGAATTACCAAATAAAAATGACTGGATACAGCGATTTCCTTCTACAAAAAATATAGAGCGTATAGATGCTTTTTTCTCTGGTCATGGATGTGACATGCATAGGCATGATACCTATGCAATTGGTAGAACTCTAAATGGAGTTCAAAGTTTTAAATATCGACATAATATGAAGCATAGTTTGCCTGGTGGAACAATTGTATTACACCCTGACGAACTTCATGATGGGCATGCAGGAACAGAAATAGGATTTCATTACAGTATGGTCTATATACAGCCTTCTTTGATACAAAAAATTTTAGGAGGAAAGCCATTACCTTTTGTCAATGAAGGACTTTCTATAGATCCTAGACTTTATGCAGCTACACACACTTTTACAGTCCTTTGAAAGTATTAATCCATTGGAGGAAGATGATGCTATTTTTGATCTAGCACAAGCCATGGCTACGGTCACAGGTATGAAAGGTGGAAGGAAACTTGTTGATTATAGAGCGACTGAACTCGCTAGAATCTATTTATTAAATCACTTGGATCGTATTGTAACATTAGATGAACTTGAAAAAGTTTCAGGGCAAGACCGTTGGAGCTTGTCTAGAGATTTTAGAATTCTTTTTGGAACAAGTCCTTATCGTTATACAATATTGAGACGATTAGAATTAGTTAGAGAGCTTATAATTCAGGGAAATCCTATAGTCCAAGCTTCATTAATTGCGGGATTCACTGATCAAAGTCATATGGCAAAACACTTTAAAAAAACGTATGGACGAACGCCTAAACATTGGCTAAATGTACTTAAAGAAATAAGAAAGCAAAATTTATTTTAATTTGCACGATCGTACAATATTTAAAGCAGTGCTTTATTTTAGATTGACTGACTTCTAATTGCTGTCAAATGGAGTCATTAAATGTCTACTTGTCCTACTTCTAAAGTTATTAATTTTAGTGAAAAACTAGATCTAATTTCTGAGCATTGGCAACCTAAAGTAATTGCCCAAATGAATGATTATCAATTTAAAATAGTCAAAATTTTGGGTGATTTTGTCATGCATACCCATGCTAATACAGATGAAACATTTATTGTATTGGAAGGGGAGTTGCGCATAGATATGGAAAATAAGAGTATTTATCTTAATGTCGGTGAAATGTATATCGTACCTGCAAATGTAGCTCATAAACCTTATGCGGAAAATGAGGTGAAATTACTTTTGATTGAACCCTGTGGTATAACCAATACAGGTGATCAATGTGGTGAGCGTACAGCACCTAATGATGTTTGGATATAAGAAATTTTAAATGGGTTCTAACAAGAAACCTAAAATGGGAGAATTTATCTCCCATTTTTCCTAATTCTTTGAAAAGTTTCAGATTTTAATGTGGTTCCTAGATGCCCATCTAGATCATCCTAGTGTCGTCTATCCCAACGCTTACCATCGCGATCGTTCCGATAGTCGTGATTTCTATCATGATCGTAGCTGCTGCCATGCCGATGCTGCTTATGATCTTTGGGTACAACAATACAGCCTACCGCAAGAAATGCTGTTATCAACGAGACAAATATTACTTTCATTTTACTGCTCCTGATTTCGTTTTGCCTAATGGCAGAACGATCACTATCCAATGCCACGTATGAGCGTGAATAGATTCTCTTTTTAACCAGAATTTTATTTAAGGAAATAAAATCATTCATCCTCATCCCGACTTGTTAAAGAAAGATGATAATGTTCTGGCTTCTAAAAAATTACACTTAAGTATTTAAGCTTGTTTTAAGTTTATTTTAATAAAATATAATTTTTACATGTTTTATTTTTATATCTGATTAAGTGGTTTATCGTAATAAATGGCCATCACTTTTATAGAAACTTTTTATTTGGTTAGAAATTGTAATTCGCTCATCACTTATGGTTGGGCTGTTTACTGTTTATTTTCAACATTAGATATTGATCACAGTGGTTATGTATCTATGGACAAATTAAACAAAGGAATTTGTAGACCTTAAATTAATGAATGAAAAAGAATTTTAAATTTCATCCCTTTGGATATTGGTTATGCGACTATTTCTTTCATCACAATGACTTTAGATTCTTCTGTTAGAAAGTCACCAAAATTACTACCAATGTGCATGTAAGTCATGACTCGTCTTTTGAAATAGCTTAAAAGCGTATGAAAGTGAGTGTCGATGCGTTAATTCAAGCATTCAATCGGCTGAGAAATCTACTTTAATTTAAATTCCATAAAGAAAGTTGAGTTTCATCATGTTGTGCAATGAGTTGGTAAACGCCGACACCAATCAGTCGAAAAGTATCATGATCTAAAATATGGATGGTATGCAGCAGTTGTTGTACGGCTTGTTCAAGCTGTTGAATATCCTGAAGAGGGTGTTGAAAACGTTTACTATGTTGACGAATATGAAAATTTGGATCTTTCAGCTTAATACTTACACCATAGGCATATAATTGGCGTTTTTGTAGACTTTGCCATACTTGCGCACACAATTTCTGCCAGTACGGTTGGCATTGCATTAAATTTAAATTGCCATCAAAAGTGGTTTCTTTGGAAATTTGTTGTCGTTCACGACTGGCTTGTACAGGTCGTTCATCGATGCCTTGTGCATATAAGTATAATTGTTTGCCATATTTCCCAAAATGTTGGGTCAACATATTTTGATCAATCTTTTGCAAATCACCCAGTGTAAGTAGTTGTAAAGACTCAAGTTTAGCTTGTGTTACACGCCCGACACCCGGAATCTTTTTTAAAGGCAAATCATGGATGAAATTTGTGATTTGTTGTGGCTTGATAACAAACAAACCATTGGGTTTGTGCCAGTCTGAGGCAATTTTGGCTAAAAATTTATTGGGTGCGACGCCTGCCGAAGCCGTTAATCCTGTTTCATGGAAAATCTTCTGTTGAATTTGTTGGGCAACCGCTGTGGCACTAGGAAGTTGTGCTAAATTTTCGGTGACATCAAGATAGGCTTCATCAAGAGAAATGGGTTCGATGATGTCGGTATATTGCAAAAAAATTTGCTGAATTTGAGTTGATACAGCTCGATACAGTTCAAAACGGGGTTCGAGTACGACTACATGTGGGCATAATTGCCGTGCTTGTGCCATCGACATGGCAGAACGTAAACCAAATTTTCGGGCAGGGTAGGAAGCAGTTGTAATTACGGCACGCGGATGATGTGATGCGACGACGACAGGAACTTCTTTTAAATCAGGCCGGTCTCGCAATTCAACCGATGCATAAAAAGCATCCATATCAATATGAATAATTTTTCTCATCTTCGCGTTGCTCGCTACCGATATAGTGTAAATAACTTTGCCATGCAGTATTTGGGCCTGCATAAACATTTAAATCGACGGGTTGTGCAATACCGTCAATTTTGCCTTGTTTGCTGTATTGCCAGAATAGCCAACTACGTCCATCTTTAAGCTTCGGGCTGGCATCATCATAATCTCGAATCCACAGTGGTGTATGCTTGAAGTGCCCCATTAAGACAATGTGATAAAACGTTTTGGAAACATAAAAAATAGGTGGTTTACCATAGTGTTGCCATAATTTTATATACATGACATTAATTTGATGTAAGAGTTCTTGTTGGGTAAATTTCTGAATACATTGACTTTCATATTCAAGATCAATCACTGGAGGTAAAGCATCTGCTTTCTTTGGAACTGTAGCGATGAAGTTTTGTGCTTGTATCGTGCCTTCCCTGCATAAGCGAAAGTAATGATAGGCCCCAACATGAAAACCACGTTCACGGGCATTTAACCAGTTTTGCTGAAAATTTGGGTCTTGATAGTCTCCGCCTTCGGTTGCTTTAATATACACAAATTGAAAGTGTTTCGGTGAGATTTTTTTCCAGTCGATATCGCCTTGATGATGTGAGACATCGAAACCTTGTACAGGATAATCCTGCGCGCGTGCAGGTGTATTGTGCATCAGTAGGGTGATGATGATGAGCACGATAATGACAAATAATCCCGTGGAGAGCATCGGGATTAAATAGCGCGTATTTTTGGCTTTTATCTTCATTTGAGCAATGGGTGAGCGACCAAGATCTCTATTTTAAGCGATGCTGTGACGCAAACCCACTGAAAATTGTAGTCATGGCGGATGATTAAGTGTGGCGTGGAATGCGCCAGAAAATACTTAAACTGAGTAGATTGAAGATGCCAAGGGTGATTAATGTGTATTGGAAGGCTTGAGCAACTGTGAGATGGTTAGAAAAATCCGTAAAAAAGCTGATTAACGCCCCTGTGAGTGCAATGCCAATACTCATTGACAGCATCATAATCATCGATAAAAAGCTGTTACCGCTACTGGTTAAATGTGCAGGAACATCCTTGAGTGTAAAGGTATTCATGGACACAAACTGGATAGAGTTGAGTGTACCAAAAATGAAAAAGTGCAAGGCACGTAACCATTCGGGTGTTTCTGCACTATGTAAAGCGAAAGCGATGATACAGAGCCCTGCAATTGTGGTATTGGCCAGCAAGACATTTCGATAACCAAAGCGTTGGATAATAGGGCGAACAATCGGCTTTGAGAATAATGAGCCTAGAACCAGTGG
>JASGGM010000104.1:0-8052 GCA_047605045.1 Acinetobacter sp.
TCATTCATGTGTGAAACATCTATCAGCATATTTTTTGCAACACATTGCTGAATTAAAGCTTTGCCTGCATCGGTCAGTCCTGCTCCCGTATTAGGCGAATGCGGAAATTTGGCATTTAAACCATGTCCAAAATGACTGATACGATTCCATAGAATGCCAATGCTACGCAATCCTTGATCATAAAAAATATCAAGTAGATTAGAAGATTGCTGTAAGCATTCTGCGCCTTCCATGTGTAGAACCATTGCCAATTTTTGCTCGGCTTGCGCTTGCTGAATCTCGGCAACAGACGTACATAAACGAACATGCTCAGAATACGCTGCTAATTGTTGTGCAATATCCAGCTGTTCCAAACAAATTTGTTCAATCTGCATTTGGGTGAAATCGCTTGCATCCTCTGGTATACCCAATTGCTGTAATTTTTGTGGATGGTGTTGTTTCACATAAGAAAATGGTGGTAAAAATATCGCAAATAATCCACCAGAAAAGCCAGCCTGCTGACAACGTGCCAGATCCAAATGCCCTGCCAGCTGACCATATATAAATTGTTGTATGGCGTCTTTCGGGTCATCACTTAGCCATAAACGGGTGATGAGGTCGTTATGTCCATCAAAAATCCAGTCTCGTTGCAATGAAGATAAATCATGACTGAGTAAATGTGCCATCACATTTTATTCCGTGATTGTGCTAATCGCGATTCTTTGTTTACTCGATAGCTGCTTAGAATTTTTGGAATTGCGGAAAACCAGATCATCAAAACGCTGTTCCAATTCACTCTCCGCTCTCGCTTGTTCAATCATTGCATGATAAGGCGATTTTCCACATACAGGATCTGCATTTTGTGCATCCCCCGTCAACATAAATGCCTGACAGCGACAACCGCCATAATCACGTGTTTTATCTGGACAAGTACGGCAAGATTCAGGCATCCACGCATCACCACGAAAATGATTAAACCCTGTCGATTGATACCAGATATCCGCCAATGAACTGTCTTTCACATTTGGAAATTGAATAGGTAACTGCCGTGCTGCATGGCAAGGCAAGGCAACACCATCTGGTGCAACGGTAAAAAAGATTTTTCCCCAGCCATTCATACAGGCTTTTGGACGTTCTTCATAATAATCGGGTACGACAAAAATCAGTTTACAAGGATGATTTTGCTGGCGTAGTTTTTCCCGATATTCATTGGTGATGCGTTCAGCACGGGTCAATTGCGCTTGAGTCGGCAATAAACCTTGGCGGTTTAAAAATGCCCAGCCATAAAATTGACAAATCGCAAGTTCAACCGTATCGGCTTCCAGTTCAAGACACATCTCAATGATTTTATCAATTTGGTCGATATTGTGCCTATGAATCACAAAATTCAGCACCATTGGGTAGTCATATTTTTTAACCAGACGGCTCATTTCATACTTTTGTTCAAATGCATGCTTTGAGCCTGCAAGTGCATTGTTCACCACAGGATCACTGGCTTGAAAACTGACTTGAATGTGGTCTAAACCCGCATGTTTTAAATTGGCAATACGCTGTTCAGTCAATCCCATTCCAGAAGTAATGAGATTGGTATAAAAACCCAGTTGATGTGAATGTGCCACCAGTTGTTCTAAGTCTTGACGCACCAACGGTTCACCACCTGAAAACCCAAGCTGTACCGCCCCCATTTTTCGGGCTTGCTCGAATACATCGAACCATTGCTCAGTGCTTAACTCATCTTTATGTTGAGCATAATCCAGCGGATTAGAACAATATGGACATTGCAGTGGGCAACGATACGTCAACTCTGCAAGTAACCATAGTGGCAAACCGACACCGTCTGTCATACAAATTCAATCCAATGTTGTTGCTGTGCGACTTGCATATATTCCACCACATCTTGTTCAATGGCTGCAATGTCACCAAATTTTTGTTTCAGTTCATGAATAATGGCCGCAACGCTACGTTTTCCATCAATATACTGCCCAATGGCACCCGCACTTTCATTTAGTTTTATCATGCCTTCAGGATATAAAATCACGAAACTGTTTTGTGCAGCTTCATACTGAAAACGCCAGCCTTGTCGCCATTGTGGAATTTTATGGGTGTCAAATTCTGCATTTAGTTCAGTCATTTAAACAATCCTCTATGCCATACGGGTTGATTTGTCACACTATGATACGGTGCTTGGTTATGCACGTAAGCCAGCGTGAGTGCATCTAAAATTGTCCATAAAATATCGAGCTTAAATTGCAAAATTTCCAACATACGTTGTTGTTGTTCATGCGTGGTGAATGATTCAAGGGTAATACTTAAACCATGCTCGACATCACGACGTGCCTGACTCAAACGTGAACGGAAATATTCATAGCCTTTGTCATCAATCCACGGATAATGTTGTGGCCATGAGTCCAAACGCGATTGATGAATTTGCGGTGCAAATAATTCTGTCAATGAGCTACTGGCCGCTTCACGCCATGACGCTCGACGGGCAAAATTGACATAGGCATCTACAGCAAAACGTACACCAGGTAGCACCAACTCTTCAGAAATGACCTGTTCTCGTGTTAACCCAACGGCTTCGGCTAAACGTAACCATGCCTCACGCCCACCGCCATCTGGATATTCACCATCTTGATCAATCATGCGTTGAATCCATTCCTGACGTACACGCTGATCAGGGCAGTTGGCCATAATCGCTGCATCTTTCAATGGAATGTTAATTTGATAGTAATAACGATTTGCAACCCATGCCTGAATTTGTTGCTGTGTCGCATGACCTTCATACATCATGACATGAAATGGATGGTAAATATGATAAAAACGACCTTTATCATGAATCGCTTGCTCAAATTGTTCGGTACTTAAAGCTTCTGTCATGTGTTCTTGCCTTATCTACAATTCAATCCGCATACCATCAAATGCAACCTCAACACCGTGCGTCTGTAACGTCGCATACTGCTCGGAAGTTTCATTTAAAATTGGATTGGTATTATTAATATGAATCAAAATCTTGCGTGGAATTTGCAATTGGTCGAGATAAGACAAAGAACCGCCCTCACCGCCAATATATAAATGCCCCATTTCCCGACCAGTTTTTGTACCTACCCCGCATTGCTGCATTTCGTCATCTGTCCATAATGTACCGTCAATCATGACACAATCGGAGTTTTGCATAATCTGCATAATATCAGCATCGATTTTGCCTAGACCAGGAGCATAAAATAGCTGTGTACCCTTTTTTAAATCTTTGACAATAAGTGCAATATTATCGCCATCATGTGGATCATGGCGGTGTGGTGAATAAGGTGGCGCAGCACTTTTAATGATTAAAGGTAAAAACTCAAGATCATCATAGCCCGTAATTTTAAATGCTTGTGCTGGGTCAATCTGATGATATTGTAATCCACCATTCCAATGTTTCAGCATATTAAAAATTGGAAATCCTGTGGTTAAATCCTGATACACCATTTCCGTACAATGCACATTCATTGGACAACCTTCACGTAGGGTCAACAACCCTGTAGTATGATCCAGTTGACTATCCATTAACACGACATCCGTAATGCCTGTATCACGTAATTTTCTGGCAGGTTGGGCCGCTTTAAAGTCAAACAGTTGCTGACGAATATCAGGGGATGCATTACACAAAATCCAGTCTGTACCATTTTCAGAAATCGCAATTGAAGATTGGGTACGCGGTTTATATTTGCATTGAACGGTTTCGTCTTGTAAGCGTACGCCTGCACAATTTTTACAATTACAGTTCCATTGCGGGAATCCACCACCTGCGGCAGAACCTAAAACATAAATATACATAATAAAAGCACTTTTTAGAAAAACAGAAGCCCTAGTAAATGCTAGGGCTCATGTTAGAGAGAATTAAAGCCGATTAACGTGCTTCAAAGTACATCGTTACTTCAAAACCAATACGTAAGTCGGTATAAGCAGGTTTAGTCCATTGCATAGGATTGTCTCCAGTTGTTTTTAATCTGTACAATCAAGCACATGATTAAATTTCATTAAACATTTAAGTTGTTATTGTAACTAAATTCAAGCGAAAAGAAAAAGCGCTTTTTTGTAGACAATTTACCGTCATTCTTGCGATTGACACATATTTACTCCATCTTAGATGAAATTTCTAAAAAAGTATGAAATGAACTCACTCTAAACTTCTGTATTTCAATATTTTTTAAATATTCTCTCAAAAATAGAAAAAACTCTCTCTTACCCATTCATTGAATATGATTTGTGTTCCATCTGTGCAATGCACCGTCCTATCAATTTATGCTTAAATAAAAAGGGACGATCACTCGTCCCTGTTCAGCCTCAACAGCATATTAAGTCACCTTAATGGCTTGGATATCGGCTTAATCGTTCAGAAAGTAATGTAAACAAACCATCACGATCCAAAGTGTTTAAGAATTCAGCATTGGCTGCTCGGTCTGTAACACGCCACCAATCGGCAACGGTTGCACCTGCTGTGAGTGGACTATCCGTTTCAATTTCAACATTGATGACACGACCTGAAAACAGTTCTGGTTTAAGCATATAGGCAATTACACATGGGTCATGCAATGGCGCACCTTCTGAACCATATTTTTCCATATCGTAGCGCTCAAAAAAGTCTGTCCAAGCAGCAACCGCTGGCCCAACCCGATTTGGCATAGCACGTAAACCATCCACCCATGCTTTCGATGTCAGCGCTTGATGAGTCACATCCAAAGGAATGACCGTCAGAGGAATGCCAGCAGCAAATACAACTTTCGCCGCATCTGGATCTACAAACATGTTGAACTCAGCCGAAGGCGTAATATTACCACCTTCAAAGAAGCCACCGCCCATCAACACAATTTTCTGAATGCGTGAAGCAATATCTGGCGCTTTTAATAAAGCTTGAGCTGTGTTGGTCATTGGACCAAGCGAGCAAATGGTAATGGTTTTTTCAGGCGCATTACGGAAAGTTTCTATGAGAAAGTCGACTGAATGCTGTGCTTGTAATGGCATAGTTGGCTCAGGTAATTCAATCCCATCCAACCCCGTTTTACCATGTACATTTTCTGCTGTCACCAAAGCCTTTTTTAATGGACGATCACACCCCGAAAAAACCTTGATGTCTGTACGACCTGCCAACTCACATACTTTGCGTGCATTCACACGCGTTAAATCGAGTGGCACATTGCCTGCAACCGTTGTAATTCCAAGCACTTCCAGCTCTGGGCTTGCCAAGGCCAGAAGAATCGCCACTGCATCATCTTGCCCTGGATCGGTATCAATAATGATTTTAGTCGCCGTGTTTGTCATGGAATTACCTTTGAATACATTTAAAATTGCTATATTAAAACCGATATCGGGTCATAAACCAAATACCATTGTGCAGAACAGCAAGAAATGCGCTGTTTAAAGCGCAAATCCTAAACAAATACCAGCAATTGTCGCACTCATTAAGTTCGATAAAGCTGCTGCCAATAAAGCGCGTACTGCAAGCTTCGACATAATTGGCGTTAAACTTGGCTCAACCGCACTAAATGCCCCGATAATGACACCAATTGAACCAAAATTTGCAAAACCACATAAACCAAATGAAATAACTGCGGCAGTTTGTGCAGACAATGAACCATCAGCCAAATGAGGCGCTAAGCCTAAATAAGCAACAAACTCATTAATCACCAATTTTTGACCAAATAATGAACCAGCTAAGTCTGCACTGTTCCAGTCGACACCCATTAAATAGGCTAAAGGTGCCAAGACATAACCCAGAATGGCATTTAACGACAATGCAGAATAACCAAACCAGCCGCCAACATAACCCACAATCCCATTGACTAAGCTAAGTAAGGCAACAAATACCATCACAACAGTACCCACACCTACTGCAATTTTAAGACCTAGCATTGCACCTGTTGCTGCTGCTTCAATAATGCTATTCGGTTTATGATCACCAAAAGTAATTTGGTTGACTTCGACCGTAGAAGGTTCTGTTGCAGGGCTAAGTAGACGAGCAAATAATACACCACCTGGAATTGCCATGAGAGAAGCTGCCAATAGATATTCCATTGGTACACCTAAACCTGCATAACCAGCCAGTACTGAACCAGAAATGGAAGCCATACCACTACACATTGCGGTAAACAATTCATTTCTATTCATTTTTAATAAAAATGGACGCAATGCCGCAGGAAGTTCATTTTGACCAATAAAAATTGTGGTCACAGCTGCAAAAGATTCAATCTTGCTGATACCAAGGAGTTTTTGAAACATACTTCCCAATACTTTAATCAACACACTCATAATTTTGAGGTGATATAAAATCGTAATTAAAGCAGTCACAAATACAATGGTAGGCAAAACTCTAAATGCAAAAATAAACCCTGCACCATCGAATACGGTATTCATTTTATCGCCGACTAATGCACCGAATAAGAATGAAGTCCCTGCTTCTGAATAGCCAATAATACTATTGACACCCATCGCAATTTTTTCAAAAATCGCCTTTCCAAAAGGTACATAAAGAATGATCAGACCCAGCAAAAATTGCAGTCCCAATGCAGGGAAAATGGTACGAAAATTAATATTTTTCTTATTATTGGAAAATAGGTAACCAATCAGTAATAACACAAGTATTGCTAAAAAGCCGCGATAATGGATCATAGGTAGCCCCACGCCTGAAGAGATTTGGAATTCATGCCAAAATGAAAGATGAGCAATTCACTAAGCAATAGTCAGGCCATATTCAGTGACTACCGCTTTTTACTTTGACCATTATTTATTCATTTACATGAACAAATGACAAGAATTCTACACAATTAAAACTAAATTACTGTTTATCTTAAAAAAACAGTATTTCCAATCTTAAAACTGGGTGCATTCTACAAAAAATTCATGCAGATTGATAATTTTTTTATGACTTTCCGTATCATTCATCAATCAGTGTTTTAAAATATTTTTTAAGCACCTAGAAACCAGAGCAGCAAGTTACACTCTAAATTTAAAGCAAAATACGGTATGATTTGTCGAGCAAAGCATTCTTCGTTAGGAATTTCATGGGTTCAAACAACCTTCTTGTGGTATTGGGCAGCGTCAATGCTGATCATATTGTAAAATTAGACCAATTCCCTCTCCCAGGGCAAACAGTACACGGGCAAAATTATCAGGTTGCCTTTGGTGGCAAAGGGGCGAATCAGGCTGTCGCTGCGGGTCGTAGCGGTGCAAAAACTGCATTTATTGCTTGCGTCGGCAACGATGATGTTGGACAACGCATTTGCCAGCAGCTAGAAACAGACCATGTACAAACCCATGCTGTTCATCTTGTTGATGGCCAAAATACTGGCGTTGCCCTGATTTTTGTCAATCATGATGCTGAAAACTGTATTGCGATTTGTTCAGGTGCCAATGCGTGTTTAGACACACAATATGTTGAACAACATGCCGATTTAATTCGATCTGCCAAGGCCTTACTCATTCAACTGGAAACACCGCTTGAGAGTATTACATTGGCAGCGAAAATTGCCAAAGAAGCAGGTGTAAAAGTTATTCTTAACCCTGCTCCTGCGCGTGAACTACCCGATGAGCTGCTTCATCTGGTCGACATTATTAGCCCAAATGAGACTGAAGCTTTTACGCTTACAGGGGTTCATATTCATACTGAACAAGATGCTGCTGAAGCGGCCAAAATCTTACATACCAAAGGTATTGCTTCTGTGGTGCTTACCATGGGTGCTCGCGGCGTCTGGTTAAGTGAAAATGGTCATGGAAAACTTGTTTCTGGCTTTAAAGTCAATGCCATCGATACCATTGCCGCAGGTGATACCTTTAATGGTGCATTTGTAACTGCATTATTAGAAGGTCAAGATTGCGCAACCGCAGCTCGTTTTGCCAATGCAGCCGCAGCCATTGCTGTGACACGCTCAGGTGCACAACCTTCGGTACCGTGGCGTCAGGAAATTGAAGACTTTTTACAACAACATCAGCCGAACTAATTGTCGCATTCGTTTGAGTTAAAATCTTGCTTCAAAAATTGTATAAAAAAGGCTGATTCATCAGCCTTTTTTAACGTTGGTGAAACAGGATACTTTG
>JASGGM010000105.1:0-8037 GCA_047605045.1 Acinetobacter sp.
GATTTCATTTGAGAATCTAAGAGTGTAAAAAAACCAAATACCGATAGCGGTATTTGGTTCATTCAAAATGAAAGCATGTCCCAATTAGATTGGGCTTTTCAGAAATTTACGCAGGAATTGCACTTGCGGCTTTTTCTCTCGGCCAAAAACGATGCTTTTGAATTGCTAATTTAAAATCATCTTGAATAGCAGCAAAATCTTCGCTCACAAATGTAGCCTGATCTTGTTCCAGACCCAGTGTATTTAACAATTCAGCTTTATCACCTAAAAATACAATTGGTTTTAAATGCTTATAGCTTTCTAATACATAATGTTTCGCGATGCCATCTTGTTTAAAGCTGTCTAAATTATTGCCATCTGCAATAATCACGGCATCGTAAGTGATAGAAGGTTCGCCATTTTGACGCCCATCTACCGCAATGTCTTTGCCATCTACAGATTGAACAGCTGCGGCATTTGGTGCAAGTATTTCAACAATTGCGTTTTCCTTGTCAGCCCATGCTTTGATCAGATCGATTGAAGTTGCGCTTACGCCATGATGAACCAGAACAGCAATTTTTTTCTGCACGATGTCTAAAGCAGGAAATGAAGCGATAGACAGTTTGTCCGACTTGGATAATTGCGATTTATGCTGTACTTCAGGTACTTCTTGCTGAACTTTTAAACCCAATTCATCTGCAACGAACTGAGCCAAATCGCTATCAATATTGGCCAATACCCGATTCAATACCCGTTGTCGAATTGAAATATCTTTGACTTTCGCTAACTCAAAAGCATATGCGTCTTTAATATGCTGCTGCTCATGTGGTTGTAAACTCGTAAAATGTAAGGTCGCTTGTGAAAAGTGATCAGCAAAGCTTTCAGGACGTATGCGTAATTTTGAACCCGCGATTTTTTCAGGATAACTCCGAAATGCAGCAGAAGATTGCTCGACTTGTTTTGGAAAACCGTCATCTACCGTATTCGGTTCATAATTTGCCTTGCCCTGATAAATTTCATGATTGGCATAGCCACCACGTCGGTTGGTATGGAATGGGCACACAGGTTTGTTAATTGGAATTTGATTAAAATTCGCCGTTCCTAAACGATGCAAATGTGTATCGGTATAACTAAATAATCGACCTTGAAGCAATGGATCATTACTAAAATCAATTCCTGAAACAATATTTGCAGGGCTAAATGCCACTTGTTCTGTTTCTGCAAAAAAATCATCGGTATTTTTATTTAAAACGAATTTCCCCAAAGGCGTGACTGGAACCAATTCTTCAGGCACCAATTTGGTTGGATCAAGAACATCAAAATCCCATTCAGATGCTTGTTCTTCTGTAAAGATTTGCGCACCCAGTTCCCATTCTGGATAATTGCCTTTTTCAATAGCATCCCATAAATCACGGCGATGAAAATCGGGATCTTTACCATTGAGCTTTAATGCTTCATCCCATAAAACCTGTGCAACACCTTGCTTAGGCGTCCAGTGATATTTCACGAGGAAAGACTCACCTTCGGCATTAATAAAGCGAAAAGTGTGTACACCAAAACCTTGAATAGATCGAAGGTTTCTTGGAATGGCACGGTCAGACATTACCCACGTCGTCATATGCGCTGTTTCCGTATTCAAAGATACAAAATCCCAAAAGGTATCGTGAGCCGATTGCCCTGTTGGTACTTCATTTGCATCTTCTGGTTTTACAGCATGCACAAAGTCTGGAAATTTAATGGCGTCCTGAATAAAAAAAACAGGAATATTATTACCGACTAAATCATAATTTCCTTCCTGCGTATAAAATTTAATGGAGAAACCACGTACATCGCGCACCACATCGGCTGAACCACGTCCACCTTGAACGGTAGAAATACGAACAAAAATTGGTGTTTGTGTTGTGCTATCTGTCAGAAATTGAGCTTTTGTCCATTTTTCATTACCTTTATACGCTTCAAAATAACCATGTGCTCCAAAACCCCGCGCATGAACCACACGCTCTGGAATACGTTCACGATCAAAATGGATTAATTTATCGCGCAGTAAAAAATCTTCAAGTAACGTTGGCCCACGTTGGTCTATCTTTAAACTGTTCTGATTATCTGCAATAGGGACGCCTAGAGAAGATGTCAGCACCTTATCGTGCGGATTAATATAGCTATTTTCTTCAAATTGTTGAATCTTATCTGTTTTCTTATTTGTCATGACTTCTGCCTCGGCGTTAAACGTTTGGGTAGGAAAGCGATACTTACAATTAGAATCAATGAAATAATTCAAATGTCTAATTTCATGTTAACCCTTAAATTATATATAAATGTAATTTATATTTTTAAAATGTGTGTAAAGTGTAGCCAAAGAATATTCCATCCATCGTACTTGTTGGTAGAAATTCAATAATTTGTTATCACATAACCGAAGAGATATACAGATGTATGAAAAGTCTCTACAATCGGCACAATATCAATTGTGATATTTCCCTTCAGATTTTACGATTAGTGTTTTACAAGATGAATAAATCTTTTCGCTATCATGCTTTTACTTGCATGTGTACTATTGCTACTTTGAGTGTGGGTCTGGCTGCATGTGGTGATCATTCTTTTTTATCGCAAGATGATGAACCGACTATTAAGGAAAAACAAATTAAGCGTTTGATCCCTGCTCGAGTGCATGATCGTGAATCTTGGGCAACCGACATTAGTAACATTATGGAAGAGTTGAATATTCCCAAATCTAAGGACAATGTCTGTAGTATCATTGCCGTTGTAGATCAGGAATCTAATTTTACAGCAAATCCACAAGTTGCAGGCTTAGGCCACAAAGCACAAGAAGAAGTAAATACGCGTTTAAATGAAAAGTTTACTGAAAAATTAGGAAAAACCATTGGTACACCTATTGCCAATTACTTTGAAAAAGTTTTACGTACTCAACCATCACCAGAAAATAGCTATTACAAACAAATGGCAAATGTGAAAACTGAACAAGATTTAGATATTTTGTATCGTGAAATTTTTGATTATATGGCAAAACACTATCATGTGAGTGCTTTAACAGGCGCTGCTAAATTGGTTGGGCAAGATATTAGTGAACGTATGAATCCCATTACAACGTTGGGATCAATGCAGGTTCTAGTAAAATATGCACGTGACAACCAGAAAGACCACAAAAATATCAATCAATTACGGGATGAACTTTACACACAATATGGCGGATTATATTACGGTATCCATCGTCTCATGGAATACTCTGCGAATTACTCCAAGCCCATTTATCGTTTTGCCGACTATAACTCTGGTATGTATTCAAGTCGAAATGCCTCTTTTCAAAAAGCATTAAATACTTTAACGGATGCAGATTTATCTCTGGATGGTGATTTATTGCTTTACGATAAAAATGAAGATATCCAAGCCACCAAGAGTCAATCTGAACTTGCTTTATTCAAGCTATTTACCTCAAAAAATATTGTACTCACACCACGCCAGATTCGTAATGATTTAAAAGAGGAGAAACAGCTTGATTTCGAAGAGACTCAAACGTATTTAACCGTAGCCAAACTTTACAAGCAACAAACAGGTAAAGAGATGCCATATGCCATTATGCCTCAAGTGGTCATTTCAGGGCCTAAACTCAGCCGTGACTACAATACCAATTGGTATGCATCCAGAGTAAATGGGCGTTATGAAAATTGTATGCAACGAGCAAAATCTTTAAAATCATCATGAATAAGGCGCTTGCACTATTCGACTTCGATGGCACTTTATATCTGAAAGATAGTTTTACGCAATTTATATTTTACACTTTATCGAAGGGTCATATCGCACATCGAGGCATCCAGATTTTACCGTGGATCAATGCCTATTTCGTGAATTTGTATCCAGCACATTTAATGCGAGAAAGACTCTACAAACAAATGTTTAAGCATCAGGATTTACGTCACATCGAACCTATTGCAAAGAACTATAGTGCCCAGATTATCGACTCACTTAACCCAGTTTTACTCGCTCAGTTGAAGCAACATCAGGCATTGGGACATCAGGTTGTCGTTGTATCAGCATCTCTTGATTTATATCTAAAATATGTTTGCGACTGGTTGAATGTCGATTTAATTTGTACACAAACTGAAGTAAAAGATGCTGTTCTAACTGGACAATACGCAAGTGAAGATTGCAGCGGCATACATAAAAAAATACAGGTTATGTCGAAGTATAAGCTTGCAGAATTTGCACAAATCTATGCGTACGGGAACAGTAAAGAAGACATAGATATGCTGAGTTTAGCTCACTACCCCTTTATGATTGGGCAAGATAGGCTATTGCCTACACTCAATTAAAAATGAAAAAGAGCATCTCAACTAAATAGACATTCAAACGAAACCCAAAACATTCAAGTTTCATGAGCGATTCAGTGATGCTCTTTCCCATATCATACTTAGATTGATAAAATTTTTAAGCAACTTGTGGATAGGTTAACGTTGCGCCACTTACAAGGTATGGTAAAGCATCAATATTAAATTCCACATGTAAAACATGAGTATCATAATGAATGTGGTAATGATGAATGAGAACTTGGTCGTTCACACGATATTCATCGGCAATATTCAGAATACCCTCAAGGTTGACCGTACTTGAAGCACGATCTTGACCAAATAAATCATAAATTGTCTGTAAGTTAAAATCAGCATGTTGTTGTGGATGTTTATGTGCATGATCCTGTAAGAACAATGCTAATTTATGTGCAAAGAAAAAGTAGTTTGGTTCGTGAGTGTATTCCATGTTCATTTTCGCGCTCCTGAATAACGAAGTGTTATTTGCGTTGTATCGAAAATTTAAAATAAGAATATTTGCTTAAATTTTTCTTAAAACAAATTTTTATTTACATAAATTATCACAATATGATTATTCAATTTAATATAAATGCATCACAAAGATGGTGTGAAAAGCACTTTTTCATTTGTATTCATTCAGCTGAATCAAGAAGGCATCTAAAGATTCCTTCTTGATCAATCAGTTTTTCATTACTTCCCACATTGACCTTTTTCAGCCAATTTTAATTTTTGAACCACTTTTTGACCTTCAGCATTATCGACAACTTTTAGGTTTGCACCACCAACAAAAACGCCTGGTTTAATATATTGTTTAATAAAATAGTTCTGCCCACCTTTAACAAAAAGCTTAAGCTCATTGGGTGAAAACTCTGATTCTGTTGAAATTGTATATTCCTGATTTCCCAAAACTTCTTCATAGAAAAAAATATTTGGCGCAGTTTCACCAATACAATTACCATTAATCTTAATATCTTTTTTGATTGATGCTCCAATACCTCCAGCTCTATAAATATAGAGGCCTGCCTTATCTTGCTGTGGTAGTTTAAAGGTTTTAAGTGAAGCAGCAAGTTGAGGATTTGCAATAGGCACAGAAGCACATCCTGTGAACAATAAAGTACTAAAAGCAATAATCGCAATTTTACGCATTTATAAATCTCTTCTGACAGATCAAATATTTGACGTGTTATTCGTCGTTTAAATTCAAACAATTAACTCAACGTTATGGTTTGTTGTACAAGAAATCTTATACAATATTAATTTACATAAAATATACTAAAAATCCAAGATAAAAACACAAATTACTTTAATTTAAATTTTCTTTGTCATTCGTTTGACTCAAATAAAAAAATCAGCCAAAGCTGATTTTTTTATTTTTAATTTATTTCACTATGAAATATAGCTTTAAAACGAGCTAAAACATCATCAATCACTTCTGCCTTAGCATGATCAAGTTTTTGTGCTGACCTTTTAGAAAAATCCAAAGAGCACGGTTGATCACAGCGTACAACACCACTTAGCTTTTTTCCGACAACTTCTGCAACAAAACCAACATTTCGATGTAACCCATCACCAATCGACATCGGCAACACAATAGGGGTTTGCGTGATTTCATTAAAATCACGTGGTGACAAAATAAATACCAATTGCTTTTTGTGTTGTTCAGGTTCAGCATCTGGATTAAGTATGACTAAATAGATATCACCTCTTTCCATTATAGCTTTTCCTTTCCAATGGCCTGATTATCTAACCATTCTCCATTTCCAGTATTTATCACTTGATGCTGTTCTAGCAGCTCCGCTAATTGATAAACGGGCTTCGGCTTGGGGTCCATCAATAGTTTGCCTTCATGCACGTTTAAAACAACTTCTTTACCTGCTTCAAGGTTCAATACTCTTAAAACCGCTGGGGGAAGAATCAAGATTACAGAACCACCAACCTTCTTAAGATGAGTCTGATACATGTGCATATTCCTAAACTTATTCATTTACCTAATGAACTAAAATGGGGAGAAAAAATTGCAGCATATCGAAATACAGCAATCTTTATAAATGTAGATTAAATAGAGTAAATATTTCACTTAAAATGTCATTAGCTCAATCAAATTCCTTATAAGGATGGATTTTATGCTGACACAACAGCTAAAGCCTATCCTGATAATAAAGACAATATATGCTTAAACATAACAACCGCCCTTTGTCATCTTTATGTAAAAACCACACCATAAAAGGTAACATAACAGAATCACAATAAGAAAAAAATACACCTTATTAAAGAATACAAGCGTTACCTGATTACTGTATTAAAAATTAAAACCAAACAATTACCCAAAAAATAATATTAAATTACAATAAGTTAACTAAAAATATATTTTTAATTAACGCTATATTACTTCATAAAACATACATTACTATTAAATTTTGTAATTAGTTAACTAAAGTTAAATATTTAATTACAAATTAACTAATAATACTTAATTTGTAATTAATAAAACATAAAATAAATAAAATCGTAAATTTTAACTTGCATAAAAAACTAAAAGTTAAATATTACGAGTTTTATAAATAAAAATAAACAGCAATAAAAGATTGTAGATACATGCATTAATACTTTATTCAATAAAAAAATTTAGCGGGATGTAATGCAATCCTTCAACTCAATGAGTATTTTTTCATCAAAATTAATACTCAAAAAATCAGCTAGCTTCAATAAAACCATACTTAAATTGATTAGTTTATTAACAATTTATTGTTAATGAAAAATGAGCGACTACATTTCATAGCAATACTAAAAATTGGAAAAAAGTAAAAACTGCTAGAGATCTACAATCCCATGATCATCACTTAACGTTTTAAATAAAAATTTAAGATGCAAAAATCGAAGGACTATATTTCTCAATCTGATTTCAGAAATGGAAATATAGCCCTTCTATCTGCAGGATTAATCTACGTACAAGAGCAGTATGCAGATCGCATCTGATTTAAATCATCCTATGAATAACAGATGATAGTTTAGCTACGATCAATACACATCTCGACGATAGCGCCCATGAAGTCTTAGTTCTTCTACAGCGTCAACACCAAGAATCTCCACCAATGCCGCATCAACATCACCCGCCATGCCATTTAAACTACCACAGACATAAATGACAGCATCATCAGCAATCCATTGTTTAAACAACGTTGCCTGTTGTCTTAATACATGATGTACATAAATTTTCTCAGCTTGATCTCTAGAGAATACAACATCCAAGCGCTGTAACATGCCATCATTTTGCCATTCTTCTAAAATAGTTTGATAGAAGTAATCTGTTTGACGATGACGTTCGCCCCAAATCAACCAGTTTCGGTGATGCTGACGTAATTGGCGTGTGTGCAATAAGCTGAGTAAACCAGCAATGCCTGTTCCATTGCCAATGCAGATGATTGGACGATCATCCTCAATTAAATGGAAGTTTTCATTGGTTCTTAGAGAAAGTAAAACATCAGAATGAATTGCACAATGTTGAGTCAACCAGCCCGATCCTAATCCAAGTTCTCCTTGCTCATTTTGTTGTTGGCGTACCACCAAATTCAGTTGTCGCTGTTCAGGAATACTGGCGATAGAGTATTCACGGGTTGGCAGTTCCGATAATTGGGCAAGATCAGTATATAAATCTGATGTCAAAACAAAATCTTGTGTTAGGTCTTTAAATTTTAATGCATGTTGAATCGTTTCCCCTGAATCAAGTACAACATCT
>JASGGM010000106.1:0-7998 GCA_047605045.1 Acinetobacter sp.
GTCGAGCGCTTCAACGTATTGAAGGCAGTCTGGGAGCTCCAGGTCGCTCGCGGGGGTAGCGTCAACTACCTCGAAATCCTTCGCCACGTGCATGGCGACGCTTACTTTCTCCGGCCTCGGACGGAAGCGGAAAGCAATCGGATGTCCGAGGCATAAGCCGCCCGCAAGCAGTACCTGCTCACAACGAATTTCACCTTGTTCTGTGACAACACCATGCACTTTCCCCGCCATTAAGCTGAGCGTACGAACCGCACAATCTTCAACAATCATCGCACCTTTTGCCAGTGCTGCTTTGGCAATAGCACTCGATGCTAACGTTGGTTCAGCTCGACCATCCGATGGCGTGTAAATGCCACCACGCCAATTGCCCTGACCCGTCGGCACAAGCTGGTCGATGTCTTTGGCAGACAATAAACGCGAATCTAAAGCAAGATGGTCGACGGATTTTAGCCAATTTTCATACATGCTCATTTGCGCATCATTGTTTGCAACAAACATAATACCAGCCTGACGATAACCAACATCTGCACCGACTCGTGCTGCCATGCCTGCCCATAAACCATCTGAGGCCTGCGCCAAAGGAATATCATCGGCTAATCGGCTGGTTTTGCGCACCCAGCCTAAATTTCGGGATGATTGCTCAGCCGCAATTTTACCCTTTTCCAGTACAACAACGGGAATGCCACGCTCCGACAGTGTCAATGCTGCGGTTAAGCCCACAATACCACCACCAATAATCACAACGGTCGTCGATTTTGGCAATGAAGCTGATGTTTGTACGGGAGATATGATTGGTCGCATGGTCATTCCTACTGTAATTGTGTTAACGCGATGATCACGCCTTATTTTTCAGGCTTAGACCGCAACGGTAATCTCTTCCACTTCCGCAAGGGCTGCACCACGAAAAGCAGTGACTTCCAGTTCAACTTTATAAACAGTTGAACCTAAAGGCGGACAGGTTACGGTTGTGGCTGGATTAATGCCGCGAAATTTTGCACCCACAATATCCATCACGGTTTCTGTATCGGCAGGGTCTTGAATGAACACTCGAGAAAACACAACATCTGCCAAGCTTGAATCTACAGCGGCAAGGGCTTTTTCAATATTGGCAAACACTTGCAGTGTTTGTTCCGAAACATCTTCTGAAATTAATTTGGTTTCAGGATGACGTCCTGCTGTATTTGATACAAAAATCCAGTTATCCACCGCAACAATACGTGAATAACTGCCTTTTTCTTCGAATTTAGAACCTGTTTTAACTTTAACGACTTTGGTCATGTCAATTTTCCTTTGATTTAATAAATAATTTTAAAAACCCTATCGCAACACGGGGGTATCCCAAAGATTCAATTTGGTACCAATGCCTTGCGCAATTGCATTACGATAAATTACGGTTCCCCATGCCACATCTTCTACAGGCATGCCACCCACTGACATAATGATGATTTCTTCATCATTCAAACGCGCAGGTGCTTCACCAGAAACAATTTTGCCAAGATCTTCCAATTCATCATGTTGCATCTTCCCTTCAGCAACCATATCCATGAAACGAACACCAATAAGAGGAATGGTATGATGCGCAGGCTTTGGTACTTCTTCAAACCATGCTTCATACATACCGGGGTTATCCAGCACTTTACGGATATCCGATTTTTCCATGCCTTCATCAATTTCACATGTCGCTGGCATGGCAAGAAAGGCACCTGCTTTCACCCAATCACGTTTAACAATTGGATAGGTTTTCGGATCACCCACTTCACCCGAATTGCAGTAGGTGACAATGTCAGAATCACGTACAACGCGCTCAATTGAATCGACAACTTCGATATGCGTAATCTGTGGATGGGTTTCCTTTAACCACTGCACAAATTGATCAATACTGCCTTGGCTCCGCCCTTTAATCTTGATCGTGTCGATGTGTGGACAGACTGCAATACAGGCAGAAACGGATGTTTTACCCATCACACCAGGGCCCACTAAACCAATGACTTTAGAATCTTTGCGGGCCAAATGGCGAGCACCTACCCCAGGAATGGCACCCGTACGATATGCCGATAATAAATTCGCCGACATATAGGCCAACGGTGCCCCTGTATCTGCATCATTTAAGGTAAACATTAAAATAGAACGTGGTAGACCTTTTTGACGATTGGCAATATTCGAGCCATACCATTTCACCCCTGCTGTTTGAAAATTCCCACCAAGATACGCTGGCATTGCCATAAAACGGCGGTCTGCTGTGGGTTTTGGCATTGTTGGAAAGGATGAATTTTCAGGAAATGTGACCATAGCACCATGTGAGTCACTGTTTGGACCTGCCATACGGTAATCACCGCGATACAGCAAACCAAACATTTCCTCCATGGTATCCACACAAGCAGGCATATTCGTTACCCCTGCGCGAATCATGTCTTGCTCTGAGAGGTAAATAAAATCAATTTTAGTATCGTAGTCCATGCCGATTAAGCCTTTATCATCAATCACATCATGGATTCAGACTATGATAAAGATGGCATAAAAAAATCATCCCAAAGAATGATTTTAGACTTAGCGCAAAATTTTCATTGTGATATGGCACTTTGGCCATTTTCATCAGATATAAAACAATAAATTTGTGTTAATTTAATATTTTAGCGCAATTTTGCATGGTGTTTTAATGATGATCACTGAAGCCACATCTGAACATATTCCGCAACTTCTCGATTTAGTTAATATCGCATATCGTTCAAAAACCAATCAAGGATGGACATCCGAAGCAGATCTTGTTTCAGGGGATCGTATACATACGTATCATCTCAATGAAATTTTGAGTGATCCATCATCAAAAATATTTATTATTTTTCAAGCATCTCAATTGGTCGCATGTGTACATATCAACATCTCAAACCAAAGCTGTTACATCGGGATGCTGACCACACACCCCGATGTACAAAATCAGGGCATTGGAAAAATAATGTTGGATTACGCCGAAAAGTTCGCCCTCAATCATTATGCCATCACGTCCTTTACACTTTCCGTATTATCGGCACGTACAGAGCTTATCAATTACTACAAAAGACGTGGCTATGAAATGACAAATATTGTGGATGCTTATCCACACAATGCCAATGTGGGGATACCAAAATCCGATACTTTAACGGTTCTGCATCTCATTAAACATATTCATTCGCAATCTGCCTAAACACACGCGAAAAGATGCTATGTTCAGCATCTTAAAACACATATATTCCATTTAAAACAAGGCATTGGACTGCACCCGGTGTACCCCTAACTCCAACATTTCTGTCCAAGCCTGTTGCAACGATCCATTCAAGTCAATGGCAGCCGTCGCATCTTCTATCACAAAGGTCTGAAAACCTAACTGTCGGGCGTCTTTTGCCGTCCATGCCACACAGAAATCGGTCGCAATTCCCACAATATAGACTGTAGTTATGCCATGTTCCCTTAAATAGCCTGTTAAGCCTGTTGGTGTTTTTTTATCGGCTTCCATAAATGCAGAATAACTGTCGATGGTAGGATGAAAGCCCTTACGAATAATCAATTGCGCATGAGAGATATCTAGATCAGGATGAAATTCAGCATCCTGTGTGCCTTGCACACAATGGCTCGGCCATAACACTTGGCAACCGTAATCGAGTTGAATGGTTTCAAAAGGCTGTTTGCCAGCATGGTTGTCCGCAAAGGAAATGTGATCCGCGGTATGCCAATCCTGCGTCAAAATGACGGTTTCAAACTTTTTCGCCAACTGATTAATGAGTGGAATGATCTCATCTGCATGGGTGACAGCCAAATTTCCCCCTGGTGTAAAACCATTTTGCACATCTACCACAATCAGCGCAGTATGTTGTTGATCCATGCATTCGCTCCCAACACGCATTTCAAAGTTAAGGATTATATAAACATTTAGCCAAATCATTTTATTTCAATGAACCATCTTAAAGTCTGTTTTTGGCAAATGAAATAGAATTTGTCGATTTCAAACATACAGGGGAATGATTGTCAAAAAACTTTTTCAAGCTTTAACGAAAGTGTATTGTTCTTCATATCAGGTTCAGTCATAATTTGAGTAAGTAACATTCAATGATTTATTCAGTGCATTGAATTTTCGCTTAAATTCAAAAACTACAGTTACCATCCTTTTGCATGCATTCTGGATGGGCAAATAGGATATTTTTTAAAAATGACTCAGCAAGCTCAGACTATTCAAGGCTCAATTGTCGCACTCGTCACCCCAATGTTTGAAGATGGAAGCGTAGATTGGAAAGGTCTTGAGAAGCTGGTTGAGTGGCACGTAGAACAAGGCACGAATGCGATTGTTGCCGTCGGCACGACAGGCGAACCTTCTACACTCAGTATGGCTGAACACACACAAGTAATTAAAGAAGTTGTTCGTGTCGTGAACAAACGCATTCCTGTAATTGCAGGTACTGGTGCAAACTCAACTCATGAAGCAATTGAACTGACCAAAGACGCGCAAGCGCTTGGCGCCGACGCTGTTCTGTCCGTGACCCCTTATTATAATAAACCGACGCAGGAAGGCTTGTATCAACACTTTAAAGCCATTGCTGAAGCGGTTGACTTACCTATTATTCTATACAACGTTCCTGGGCGTACGGGTGTCGACATGCTTAACGAAACTGTGGTTCGTCTTGCCGATATTCCTAATATTATTGCTGTGAAAGATGCAACGGGTGATACAGCACGAGGACAACAACTGATTCAAGCCCTACAAGGCAAAATGAATGTGTTCTCAGGCGATGATGAAACTGCTGCTGAACTCATCTCATTTGGTGCAAAAGGGAATATTTCGGTTACGGCAAATGTCGCACCAAATATTATGAGCAAAATGTGTGCAGCTGCTTTGCAAGGAAATCAAGAACTTGCCCAAGAGTTAAATTCTAAGGTTGCAAATTTAAACAATATTTTGTTTTGCGAATCGAACCCAATTCCTGTGAAATGGGCATTATATGAAATGGGCCTTATTGAGACAGGTATTCGCCTGCCTTTGACGCCACTTGCAGAACAATATCGCGCACCCCTGCGTGACGTACTTAAAGCAACAGGTATTATTTAAAGAGCACAATTATGCAATTACGTTTAGGTTTAACTCTTGCACTTTCAGTTTTAAGTTTGGCTGGTTGTAGCACGTTGAGTAATACACTTAGCATTAACAATGGGTCTTTAGACTATAAAAAGCAAAAAAGCACTGAACCGCTTAAATATCCTGAAGGAATCAATGCCAGAGCTGCGACGCCGTTATATCCTGCTCCAACTATCGATCCACTGGCACTGCAAAATGCGCCTGACTTTGAAAATAAAAAAGGCAATCGCTTTGCTATGCCACGTCCTGGTGAAGTTGTACCAAACCGTGCCAAAACCGAAGCGGGTGAAAATTATCCAAAACCAGTCGTGATTGTTGATGGAAATCAAAATCCTCTACTGAAAGTAACGGGTAAATCTGATACAATTTGGCAA
Organism: Acinetobacter sp.; assembly: GCA_047605045.1. Lineage (GTDB taxonomy): Bacteria > Pseudomonadota > Gammaproteobacteria > Pseudomonadales > Moraxellaceae > Acinetobacter. The sequence continues at coordinate 5,476 of JASGGM010000106.1, forward strand.
TACACGCTTGCAACACTAAGCAGTCTAAATTACAACGTAACCAGTCAAAGTCAGACACGTTATGAAGCGACCGTTCTGGTCGATAATCAACCTTATGTCTTGAAGCTGTCCGTTGTTGGTAAAACCAATACCCTCGTTTTATTCAGTCCTGATGGCAATTATGCCGATCAGAACAAAGCGAAAGCATTGTTAGACCAGATTTCTCAAAATTGGCCAGCCTAGTTCATCCTAGGTATATTTTTGAAAACAGGTTCATCCCATGTTAAAACAAACCTTGCTATATACAGGTAAAGCTAAATCTGTTTATGAAACAGATAGTCCAGACCACTTGATTTTAGTCTTTCGTGACGATGCTTCGGCGTTCAACGGCGAAAAAATCGCACAACTAGATCGTAAAGGCAAGGTGAATAACCGTTTTAACGCCTTCATTATGGAAAAACTTGCAGCAGCAGGGATCGAAACACACTTTGAAAAACTTTTAACACCTACTGAAGTGTTAGTGAAAAAGTTAAACATGATTCCTGTGGAATGTGTTATTCGTAATTATGCAGCAGGTTCTTTGTGCCGTCGTCTTGGTATCGAAGAAGGTAAAGAATTAACCCCACCTACATTTGAATTGTTTTTTAAAGATGATGGTTTAGGTGACCCAATGGTCAATGAATCTCAGGCCATTGCATTAGGTTGGGCAACTGCTGAACAACTCGAAAAAATGAAAGAGCTCACTTATCAAGTGAATGAAGTCCTCAAAGAATTGTTTGCTCATGGCAACATGATGTTGGTCGATTTCAAACTTGAATTTGGCGTATTCCATGACCGTATTGTGTTGGGCGATGAATTTTCTCCAGACGGTTGCCGTTTGTGGGACAAAGAAACCAAGAAAAAACTCGACAAAGACCGTTTCCGTCAAGGTTTAGGCGGTGTTGTTGAAGCTTATGAAGAAGTTGCTGCACGTTTAGGTATCGATCTATCTGATATCTAATCGTCTACGATCGTATACTTCTGTAAAAACCGAGCCGCATGGCTCGGTTTTTTAATATCTACTTTATACAATATTACGTCTCTCGATAAAATGAGGTCATCATCATGACCCTATCACGATTTGCATTGCTCCTTGCTATAGCATGGGCTTACCAGAATAGTTTTGCCCAAAGCACAGCAATTACCGTATTAAATTTATGGCAAAATCCAATTCATACGTATGTGAATAAGCAAACACCTGAAATCGTCTCAAAAACAGGTGCCATCCGTCATATCTTTTCTCCGCGTATGGAACTCTATTTACCAGACAAAAATAGTGCGAATGGTATTGCCATTTTGGTTATGAGTGGTGGTGGCTATACACGAGAAGCTCTGGGAAATGAAGGAATACCAGCATCTATTTTTCTACAAAAACAGGGCTTTACTGTATTTAACTTAATTTATCGCCTGCCAAAAGAACACAATAATATGGTGAATGCACCATTTGCTGATGGTCAACGCGCAATTCGCCTCATTCGAGCCAATGCAGCTCAATATGGCTACGATTCGAATAAAATTGGTGTACTGGGATTTTCCGCGGGCGGACATCTTGCCAGTATGCTAGCAACACGATGGAATCATGCCTATTATCCTCCACAAGATCAATATGACCAAATTTCAGCCCGTCCAGATTTTGCTGCCTTGATTTATCCTGTGATTAGTATGTTAGCGCCGATCAACATCACTCGTGCTTATCAAGCCCTGATGCCACAACAGCCAACACTTAAAGATCAACAGAATTTTTCGGCGCAATTGTGGGTTAATAACCGAACGCCCGCAACATTTATTGCCCACGCGATTGATGATCATATTTCTCCCGTAGCAAACAGCCAATTGATGTTTGCTGCTTTACAAAAGCAGCATGTACCAAGTGAATTAAAATTATTTGCCCATGGTGGACATGGATGGGGAATGGGTAAAGCCAATACTGAGACTGTGCAATGGTCCGCATTATTTATCGATTGGATAAAACAGCTTTATCCAACACAGCTTCGTGGAGTCGATACCTATTGAGCCATAGTCGAGAAAATATTGATAATTAAAATCAAGATATTGATATTTAATACAAATTAAACATATTTTGCTTTTAATTATCACAATATATTTTTAAAGACTAGCGAGATAGACCATAAATGACTGGATAAAGAAAACGCCTTCAAAACAACACTTATGCAAATCTAAGCTATATTTTCCATGTTCAATCCTAGAAAACAGAAAAGTATTACAAAAATTATGATTTAATTATTCAAAAAGAAGGACGTAAGGTATGCAAATCTTATCATTCTTGGATATTTGCTATGTCGCTTAAAAAAGTTTTAACGACGCTCTCACTGATTGGGCTCACAGGTACGCTAATTGCTTGCCATCAAAAAGAAGATAAAACGGCACAAGCACATTCTGAACCAGCAACACCCGAGATTCAACACCTCTCTATCGGTTACCAAAAAGCGGCTTTAAAACTGATTGTTGCCAAGAAAAATAAGATTTTTGAACAAGAATTTCCAA
>JASGGM010000107.1:0-7946 GCA_047605045.1 Acinetobacter sp.
CATTGGTCTTCTGGCTTTAAGTTGGGTTCTGCGATTTGTACTTGCTGGTGTCTCCAAATATTTTTCAGGTAGAGCATCATTAAAGTTAATCAATGATTTACGTTGCCAATTATTTGCACACATACAGACTTTAAGTATAGGCTACTTTGACCGTAGCAAAGCGGGACGGATTATATCTCGTGCTGATCAGGATGTAGATGCATTAGAACCTTTATTAATACAAGGACCACCTGAGTTTTTATCTGCTATTTTACGATGCACATTGGCATCTGTCTTGCTTTGGCATATTTATCCGCCGTTCTTTTGGTGTTTATTTGCCATCTTGCCGATTCTTTTTATTATGACAATGGTATTTAAGAAATCGTCTCAAAAACATTGGGGACAGGTTGCGGAACAGCGTAGTCGATTTACTGCACACTTGGTGGAGACTGTAAATGGTGCGAAAGTAATACAACAATTAAATTATGCCAATACAAATTTGCATTATTACCGTCAACTGTTAAATGATTTTAACCAATCAATTATTTATGGTAGCCAAAGAACCAGTTGGTTTGCACCATTTACTGGCGTGCTCTCCAGTATTGCGACAGCTGGATTTATTGTTATTGGAAGTTATGCTGTCAATTTAAATATCATCACTATTGGACAATGTGCAGAAAGTATTTTCTATGTATTTCTGTTTTTGGCACCACTACAGGAACTTACGGACTTATTTGAACGTTATGCCAATGGTACAGCATGTGCACAACGAATTTATTTACTACTCGATACACAGCCAGAAATAATGGATTCATCAAATGCGCGTGAATTGAGACACTTAAAAGGAGAAATTAGATTTCAAGATGTCACTTTTGCATATACCAATAAACCTGTTTTAAATAATCTGAATCTGGAAATTAAGGCAGGGCAGGTTGTGGCGATTGTTGGCGCAACAGGGCATGGTAAAAGTACCATCGTACAATTGCTCACCCGATTCTACCAGACACAAAGCGGGGAAATTTATATTGATGGTTATTCAATTCAAGATATCCGACAAGAAAGTTTAAGAAAGCATATCGCGATTGTTTTACAAGATAATATTTTATTTGATGGCACCATACTGGATAATTTACGTCTGGTAAAACCCTTAGCGTCTGATGAAGAGCTGATACAAGCGATTGAAGATTTGGGTGCAGATGAAATCTTGCAACAATTGCCTGAAGGATATTTAACTGAAGTTGGTGTCTTGGGTGCTCATTTAAGTCATGGGCAACGGCAATTGGTTTGTTTGGTAAGAGCTTATTTAACCGATTCTAAGATTCTTATTTTGGATGAAGCGACATCTGCAATTGATATTTTTACTGAGCAAAAAATTCAATTTGCATTACGTCGTTTATGTGAAGATCGTACCAGCATTATTATTGCGCATCGCTTAAGCACGATTCAAGAGGCCGATAAAATTTTTGTGATTGAAAATGGTGCTGTTGTTGAATGTGGAGCACATGAGCAATTAATGCATAATAACCAACAATACTCGCATCTTTACCAATCGTATCTAAGCAATAGTCTTGAGCACGGTCATTGAAAGTGAAGTCTCAGTAAAAATGGAAATGAAGTTGTTTTAGAAACATATTCTTCAAAAAAATGTTTAAATTTAGACAGTAATATAAATTGATTTATTATAAGTTGTTGATAATTTTTATAAAAATAGTTGGCACCCCCCTTGCAATCTATCTAAAGACAATTTAAGGGGGTAATCCATGAATCAACAGAAATCACTTTTTTTACCAGCCTCAGCATTTGTCTTGAGTGTTCTGAGCACATCAATTGCAATTGCAAATGAAACGACCGCCACTTCATCGGTACCAGATGAGGATGCGGTGACTTTACAATCCGTTGTTGTTACAGGTTCACGTCGGGCACTGAAAAGTGCTTTGGATGCGCCAGCACCTGTCGATATTGTTTCTTCACAAGAGTTACAGGCAACTGGCGAAGCAGATCTGGCAAAAGCACTGGCGAAATTAACGCCTTCGGCGACATTACCGACATCTCCAGGTGGGGGATTCTCCGCCAGTGTGGCCCCCGGTATCGCGTTACGTGGTTTAACAGCAGATCAGACCTTAATTCTAATTAATGGTAAACGACGCCATACTTCTGCGTATTTTACTCGCCAATCTTATGCAGGCGGACGAGGATCTGCTGGAACAGATTTAAGTCTTATTCCTATTAGTGCAGTAGAACGTATTGAAATTCTTCGTGATGGTGCTGCTGCACAGTTTGGTTCCGATGCAATTGCGGGGGTTGTCAATATTATTTTGAAGTCAAAAGATCATGGCGGTAGTGTCAGTTTGCAATCTGGTGGCTTTACACAAGGAGATGGAGAGCAGAATAAAATTTCGGGTTGGAAGGGTTTTAGCTTACCTAATGATGGTAGCCTAACATTTGCTTTTGATGCTGGACAGCGAAAAGCTGCCAATAATACCTTACCCGATACCCGTACATATTATAACAGTTCCAGTAGTAGCAATGCGCAATATAACGACGCGAATACACCCTATAGAACTTGGCATTTTGGGACGCCTGAAGTTAAAGATCAGGTGAATATTAGCTATAACGCCGATTTACCATTAACAGATCAATTATCTTTATATAGTTTCGGAACATATGGTCATCGTAAAACAATTGGCGAAAACTTTTATGAGCCATCTTCCTCAACAACGCTTGTCAATCAATCCAGTTATTATAAAGAGCGTTATCCTGACGGCCGAGTACCGCTGAGTATCGTGACGGTAGATGATTTTTCGGTAACAGCAGGTGCAAAATATGGTGAACAAAAAACAGGAAAAATTGATAGTTTCGTTACCTATGGTCGCAATAAAGTTCATACGCATCAGGGCAATGGTATAAATCCAAGTTATGGGTCGGACTCACCATCTTCATATAGTTTGGGAGACAATATTTTTTCTCAATTGAATACAGGAATAGATTTTAGTCGGGATGTGAATATTCCATGGCTCGCCAGTCCGCTTACTGTTTCTACCGGAGCATTATATCGCTGGGAACAATACCAACAAGTTGCAGGTGATCCTGTTGCTTATACACGTGGGTCCTATTATGACGCAGAGACTGCACCAGAAATTTATGCCGGAATTACAGATGAAGATGCAACCAAAATTAATCGTAACGTTTATGGCGCATACATTGATTTAGAAGCGGATATTTTTAAAAGTCTCAATGCTGGTGTTGCATTGCGGTCTGAAAAATATTCCGATTTTGGCAATACTACAAATGGTAAGTTAACACTGAAATATACTTTTACACCACAATTAAGTGTTCGTGGATCTGCAAGTACTGGTTATCGGGCACCATCACTTACACAGCTCGGTTATTCTACCTATAGTGTACAAGCTGTTGAACAGTCAGATGGTACTTGGGTGGATACCCAGCAACGGACACTTGCAGCGGGTAGTGAAGCCGCTCAATTATTGGGAGGCAGCAAACTCAAACCTGAGAAATCGATCAATTATTCGATTGGTTTAGTATGGCAACCATTACCGACAACATCATTTACCTTAGATATATACCAAATTGATATTCATAACCGAATTTTATTGTCAGATCAAATTACAGGCACTTTAATTACTCAAGCGTTTGCAGGGACAGCGTACTCCAATATAAATAGTGCGGCATTCTTTAATAATCTATTGGATACTCGTACCAGAGGTTTGGAAATTACTGCCAAACATAATCTGGATTTGAATCGATATGGCTCGCTCAAGTTGAACCTTGGTTTTGCCGCAAATAACAATAAAATTACTGAAGCGCGTGATGCAGTGACGTCAACAGGGCAGGTTATTTCTTCATCATTAATTGCTGGTCGGACCACACAATCGCTTATTCAGGAGGCTGCTCCTAAGAATAAAACGACTTTGGGGGCGCTTTGGGACTATGAAAACTGGAGCATAAATACGGCTTTGCGTCGCTATGGAGAGTGGACAATTCGAAATAGTAGTTCGGCAAGTCTGGATCAAACATATAAAGAACAATATATTTTTGATTTGGATATTGGTTACAAAGCAGATCGTTTTGTAAAAGGACTCAAGTTGAATGTGGGCGCCGTGAATTTATTTAACAGCCATCCCGATCGTACAAAATCTTCTCTACCTTATGGGGTCGTGAAATATAGCTTTAATTCACCAGAAGGTTTCTATGGTACGTATCTATACGGCAAACTTACATATGACTTCTAGGATAATAAGGATTAAATGATGAAATTAAAAAATATCTCCCGCACATTTTTATGCGCGATGCTGTTAACAAGTGGTTTGTGTCCACAAATTCTATTTGCGCAACCGCCAGTACAACCACAGGATCGCTATGGCGATGGCGGCGTTTCAGATTTTTACACGTGGTTAAAGAACATACCCGAACAACCTGGACAATTACTGAAGATAGAGCAAATTGAGACGCCCTATGTCAGGCTAGCTAAAGATAGTCAGGCAATCCGTATTCTTTATAGTTCAACAAGTGGTAAAGACAGTAAAACGCCAATTGTTGTGTCTGGAAGTATTCATTTGCCAAAAGGCCGCCCACCGAAAGGAGGCTGGCCAGTTATATTATGGGCGCATGGTACCGTGGGCTTGGCAGACAAGTGCGCACCCTCATGGAATGGGCGCTCATTTCGGGATGCCCAATATTTAAATCGCTGGTTAGACGAAGGTTTTGCAGTTGTTGCGACAGATTATGAAGGCTTAGGTGTTGCAGGCCCTCATTTGTTAATCAATAACCCAATGCTTGCATATAGTGTTTTAGATAGTGGACGGGCTGCATTAAAAACGAAATTACCTTTGGCAAATAAATTTATCATTGTTGGGCAATCTCAAGGTGGGGCGGCCGCACTATCTGCATCCTCTTATTCAGCCAGCTATGCACCGGACCTAAATATTAAAGGTGCGGTTGGAACAGGGGTCATTTATGCCGATCCCGAAGCTAAGCAGCAAAGTAGTAAATTACAGTTTGATGCACATGCGGTCAATCCAGCATTGGCCTATACAATTTATTCATTTTTGGCAACTCAGAATCTGCATCCAGAAATTAAGACGGAAGATGTCTTTACGAGCAAAGCTTTGCCATTGGTTGAACAAGCAAGATATAGTTGTTTAACAGATTTTGTCGGCGATATTCAGCTTGCCGCATTAACATCTGCGCAAGCGTTTAAAGCTGACCCTCCACCATTATTAAAGAAATTACAGGACGAGGACCGAGCAAAGTACAGTTATTATCCTAATTTAAAAATCAATCATCCTATCTTTATCGGAACAGGTGCAAATGACAAAACGCCTGATGCACGTTCACAAGTAAAATTGGTTGCGGATTTACATCGAGCTGGTACAGTTGTTGAAGGACATCTATATTATGGTCTAGGACATAGTGAAACAGTTCATGCTTCTTTAAATGATTCCGTACCATTCGTTAAAAAAGCAATAAACGGAGAAAAGATACAATCGATTCCACATCCTGGCTTGCAATAATAAGAAAAATGGCAACCGCTTGGTTGTCATTTTCCTATCGCATGACCAATAAAAAAAGCTACAAAGCGATAAACCTTGTAGCAAGGAGGGAAACGGTAAAATTTATGATTTTCTATTTATTTCGCCCCTTACTGCAGAAATAATATAACGACCATAATCAACTGTATCGTAAACGGGATCATAGCCACGATTTAAAAAAGTTGTGACACCAAGGTCAATATAATCAAGTAAAGACTGAATAATCGTATCTGGTGTACCGACCAATGCTGTTGTATCGCCATATGCGCCAACGGCAGTCGCAGTTGGCATCCATAAAGCACGATCATATCGTTCACTTTTCTGGGCTGCGGCAAGTAATCTTTCGGAACCTGTTCCTTTTATTTTACTGCCAGTGAGCGTCTTATTATTTTGAAAAACAGGATTTTTTTTAATTTCAGACAAAATTTTATTTGCTCTTTGCCATGCCAATTCTTCAGTTTGTCCGATAATTAATCGCACAGAAAGGCTGACAGGGGGAGCGGTTTTATTTATTTTTTCAGCAGCTTTTTTGAGTTTTGCAATCTGTTCTTTGACTCCCGAAAGCGGTTCACCCCAGAGCGAATAAAGATCGGCATGGCGAACAGCAATATCGTAAGCAATATCCGATGAACCACCAAAAGAAATAGGAATACTTCCGTTGACAGGTTTAAGTGGAATGAAGGCATTTTCTAACTTAAAATATTCACCTTCAAAATTTAAGGGTTCATCACTAGCCCAAAGTTTTTTTATAATTTCCAGATATTCACCGGCACGGGTATACCGTTTCGCTTTATCTACAATATAGTCTCCTTCAGCAGGCTCTGCGGTAATTCCTGTAATGGCGTGTAAGCGAATTCTATTTCCACCAGTGAGATGATCTAAAGTTGCAAATGAACGTGCAGCAAGATTAGGTGCCATTAAGCCTGGACGATGCGCAATCATAAAACCTAAATGGTCGGTATACTGGGCTAAATATGCTGCAATTTGCGTACTGTCGGGACTATGAGGATTATTTGCAATTAAAACTTTATCAAAGCCAGCATATTCATGCGCTCTGGCATGATAACGCAAGTATTCCAAATCAATTTTATTGGTGATTCGTTTGGAAAATGTCTCTGACCATTGATTTGGGAATACCATGCCCACAAATTCGATACTCATAAAAGTCTCAGTTGAAAGTCAATATTTATATAAAATAAGGCAAAGAATGTGCCAATTTTAAGTTGTTGAAAATTAAAAAATATTTTATTTAATAAAAATATTATGTTGGTAATTAAACAATTAAGAAATATTTTTGTTTGGTTTGATACAATAAGAAATTATAAAGTATTATTTAAATGTTACAATAAATAGATAAATAAGAATTTTTAGTGAAGAAATATTGAAATGTATATATTTAATTGTTATTAATGAAGTGCATTTAAAATGGGGTATTATTAATACTTATAATAGTAATAGATTCTAGGTTTTTTATGAAATCTTATTTGGATAATGAATATAAAGTAATTACTTTGCCAAATAATGGTACCCCGATTAAACCAATTCGTGCAAAAGCAATTATTTTTTCTGATCAAACTTCACGTAAACTTTTAAGTCAGGTTGAAACAATTGCACCTAGTTCTGCCAGTGTTATTATACAGGGAGAATCTGGAGTAGGAAAAGAGTTAATTGCTCGAGAAATTCATTTGAAAAGTGATCGAAGTCATAAACCATTTCTGGCTGTGAATTGTGGTGCACTTGTGGAAACATTGGCAGAATCAGAATTATTTGGTTATGAGGCAGGTGCATTTACAGGTGCAACTAAAACAAGACCAGGTATATTTGAAACTGTCGATGGCGGAACTTTATTTTTGGATGAAGTGGGAGAATTGCCACTTTCACTTCAGGTTAAACTTTTACGTGTTTTACAGGAGAAAGAAGTATTAAGAGTAGGAGGAAGAAAGCCAATTCCAATTAATGTTCGAATTTTATCGGGTACACATATAGATTTAAGAAAAGCAGTTGCAGAAAATAAGTTTAGACTCGATTTGTATTATCGTTTAAATGTAGTCATGCTCAATATTTTACCTTTACGAGAACGTAAAGGTGATATTCTACCATTGGTTGATTATTTTTTAAACTCGTATTCCCAGAAACTTATTACCACTAAACCCAGTATTACAGATCGTGCAAGAAATGCGTTATTGAATTATAGTTGGCCAGGAAATATACGTGAACTGGAAAATAATATTCATTATGCATTATTAGTGAGTGATGGAAAGACGATTGACCTAGAACATTTAAGATTTTTTGAGGATAACATTCAAGTTAATGTTTCAGAGACAAATAATGTATTAGAAGATTTTGAAAGTGTATTAAAGCGAATGTTTCAAGAATATGATGGAGAAGCATGGCATATTATTGAAGAAAAAATTGTTA
>JASGGM010000108.1:0-7944 GCA_047605045.1 Acinetobacter sp.
TCACAGCGTTTAAGTCAGCTGGAAAAACTCAAAGATGAAACGCAAACCCTGATTTTTTACGAAGCACCTCACCGTATTTTGGAATGTGTCAAAGACATGGTAAACGTGTTTGGACATGATCGCCCTGTCGGTTTTGCGAGAGAAATTACCAAAACTTTTGAAACGATTAAAAAAATGACGTTGGCTGAATTGGCGACATTCATTGAAAATGATCATAATCAGCAAAAAGGTGAAATTGTGTTGGTGGTCGGCGGTGCAACACAAGAGAAAGATCTTGCTCAAGAAAAATTAGATGAGCTGCTTAAGCGCTTATTGCAGGATTTATCCGTGAAAGCAGCGTCACAACTTGCTGCCGATTTAACAGGTATTAAGAAAAAAGTGGCGTATCAACGTGCATTGGCGTTAACAACCCCATCCGAAGATTAATCTGTAATTGAAATAAAAACACCATTCGCAAGGAATGGTGTTTTTATTGATTCTCTTAAATCTAGTCTATTGCATCTTCATCTGGCGGCACTTCTGTAATTCTTCCACCACGCGCCAAAAATGCTGCGACTTCGTCTTCCAGCGCCTGACGTTGTTTTAACTTTGCAGTCACTGTTAGCGTTTCCGCTTCAGCAAGATCTGTATCATTTACCGTTTGTTCACTATCAGATGCACCTTTTTCGGCGGCTTTTGCCTCATCATCATCGACTGCTGAATCTTCGGCTTCATCATAGTTATTTAGATCTGTCATGGAGTCTCCCCAATTATGCGTGGCTATTCAATTCATGTGCTTTGCAATTAGGGAGAAATGTACCAATCAATTTGAATTTCGCAAAGGGGGGAATGCAAAAAAATGTTAGTTTTTCGTGCAAACTTTGCTTAATTCGTTAAATTGCATAACGTGTTGACTTTAATTGTTTTAAACCATCCGCTTGTTGCATAAAAATATCTTTCAGAACAGTTTGATTTTGTACTTGTCTCAACCCTAAAGTACGCGCAAATATCAATGGTGAAAGTGTCGAAGTTTCCAACCATCCCAATAGTGACATCCCATGCATCATCGCTTCATTTTGACCTTTGCGTTGGTGCTCATAACGACGTAGCGTTTGTTCATGTGCCCAAACACCCCGTTGCAAATCATGCAATAGCACATCACACAACACCGCTGCATCTAAACAACCAATATTTACACCTTGCCCCGCCAATGGATGAATCACATGCGCAGCATCGCCTACTAAGGCCAAACCTGCTGTTACATAGTGTTTTGCAGCCCGTGCTTTGAGTGGGAAGTGTGCCCGTGCGGTCGCCTTTGTCACTGTACCCAACATATGTAAACTGGCTTGCGTGAGTTGTTGGCAAAATTTTTGCTCATCCAGTACAACATACTCATCGGCATAATCCTCAGGCAATGTCCAAACCAGAGATTGCCAGTAACCCTGTTCGGTTTCATCTAGGCTGTGCATCGGTAAAAATGCCAATGGCCCCGTCGGTAAGAAAATTTGTCGAGCAACATGATGATGCGGTTGTGTCGTTTTAATCGCGCAACTAATTGCAGCCTGACGATAATCTAACACATCCAAATCAATCAGTGCTTGATTGCGCACAAACGAGTTGGCGCCATCTGCACCAATCACCAATGACGTATGGAGGATTGAACCATCGGCAAGTTGAATTATCCAGCCTTGCTTGTTAGAAGTCTGATGCTGTAACTTTAAATTGTAGGGTGACAATGCTGTCACTTTCACGTCGGTTCGGTAGTCTTGAATCTGTTGTTGTAACTTGTGTTGAATAGCCAAATTTAACACACTCGGTTCAACCATCGTCCCTAGCCATTGTTCAGCAATCGGTGACAGCTCACTGGCTTGACCAAATTCAATCTCACCATAGCCATTTTGATTCCATACCTGCATACCGCTATAAGGCATATGGCGCGCAATTTCATCCCAAACACCTGTCGTTTTCAACAAATGTATCGTCGCTTGACTCAGCGCTAAAACACGAGGATTGACGTTATTCAATACATTTTCTGCATGAAGCATCGGTGCAGCATCTAATACCGTGACCTGAACACCCCCTTGTGCCAAAAGGAGTGCTGTGAGCCCCCCTACCAAACCGCCCCCGATCACAACGGCATCATAAGTTTTATCTTGCAGATTAATGTCATGTGCAGCTTGATTCATGCTTTTAATCCCATAGCGTAATTGGCAACAAATGGTTTGATTCCTGGAATCACATCAAATGCAACCAGCCCCGTATTGCGTATAAACTTTAACAATGGATGATTATTACTAAATCCTCTTACCACGCTGTCACAAAATTTAATCACACGTTGTTGATCTTTTAATCGTGCTTGCGCATAAGATTTAAGTAATTGTGGATCACCCAAATCCTCTGAAACCGTGCGCTGTTGCGTCAAAAAGCGTAATAAAACATCTGCATCCCGTAGACATAGATTAAAGCCTTGTCCTGCAACAGGATGCAACGTATGCGCCGCATTGCCCATCAATACCACACGCCCTACTGCTTGTTGGTGTGCCAATACCTGAGATAGCGGAAAACTAAAACGTTTGCCTGTTTTTTCAAATCGTCCAGCTCTATCACCATAGGTATGTTGTAAGGCATCTAGAAAATGTTGATCATTGTCTTCGCCAAGCCACTCATGCTCCGTACCTTTTTTCACTGGCCATACCACTGAACGGCGGTATTCACCTGGTAACGGTAATAATGCCAATGGTCCAAGTGGGCTAAAGCGTTCGAAGCCAACCTGTTGATGGGGTTTGGACGTTTGAACTGTGGTGACAATCGCCACTTGTTCATAATCATGCTCATCCACACCAATGCCCAAAGCCTGTCGGCAAAAAGAATCCCGACCATCGGCAGCAATCAACAATTGACTACTCAACGACAATGTTTCTGCATCTCGCTGTGCTTCGATATAAACCTGATGTTCATCTTGTTTTAACGAAGTGACTGTCACACCATCGATGAGTTCAATAAGCGGCTGTTGGTGCACCTGACTCAGTAACACACGTCCTAACCATGCATTCTCAATCACTTGACCAAAACTTTCGACATTTTCTTGTTCAGCAATTAATCGCGCCTTACCGAAACTGCCTTGCTCGGTAATGTGAACTTGTAAAATAGGCGTAGCATGTTGTTGCAGTGCATCCCACAGACCTAAGTTTTGGTAAATCTGCACACTGCGACGAGATAAAGCACTGTTTCGTGCATCAAAACCAGCATGATACGGCATGGCAGTTGCGTCGTCATATTGTGGATACCGAATTGCCTCAAGCAATTTCACTGCAATATTGGCTTTCGCCAACATTAAGGCCAAACTCAGTCCAACCATTCCACCGCCAACAATAATCACATGTTGCTGCATCACCATTTCCTCAATTTTTTGCTGACTTTATCGCTATGAATGACTAAGGGTTTGCCATTAATTGTTCAATATCTTTAATCTCTTTAACAACAGCCGAAGTTAAATTCAATGGGCCATCCTGCGTGACTACAATATCATCTTCAATACGAATACCAATACCGCGCCATTGTTCATCGACTGTTTCATCATCTGCTGCAATGTATAATCCAGGCTCAATTGTTACGACCATCCCTTCTTCATAGCAGCGATACTCGCCATCGATTTTATAAGCCCCCACATCATGCACATCCATCCCTAACCAGTGCCCAGTGCCATGCATATAAAACTGATGAAAGGCTTCATTTGCGATTAACTCATCAAGTTCACCCTTAAGCAAACCTAAATCGAGTAAACCTTGTGTCAAAATTTTAACTGCAACATGATGCGGTTCACGATATGAATTACCAATTCGCACTGCATCAATCGCTGCATATTGTGCTTTCAATACCACCTCATATAATGCTTTTTGGGCAGGCGAAAACTTACCATTTACGGGAAATGTTCGCGTAATGTCCGAGGCATAGCATTGATACTCACAAGCAGCGTCAATTAACACCAAATCGCCATCTTTTAAGGGTGCATTATTTTCAACATAATGCAAAATACAACCATTCGCCCCTCCTCCCACAATGCTGTTATAAGCAGGAACCGTACCGTGTTGACCGAATACATAATTTAATTCTGCTTCCAAAGCATATTCCATCATACCTGGACGTACACGCTGCATCGCACACGTATGCGCTTTCACACTAATATCAGCAGCGATTTTCATCATCTCAATTTCTTGTGATGATTTAAATAACCGCATTTCATCCAACAAACGATCTAACTGAATGATTTGTGCCGGTGCATGATAGCCTTGTCGCTGTGATTCTGCTTTTTTAACCCATTGATTAACACGACGATCAAATGTTTCATCATGTCCAATCCGATAAAACAATTGACGCTTGTTCTCCAGTTTTCCAATGATTTCCTCATCCAGCAAACCAATCGCATACGCTTCTTCGGCTTCAAAAATGTCAATCGCACCATCAATACCTGCTCGATAACCATTCCAGATTTCCAGCTCCCGATTACGCTCGCGACAGAATAAACTGTATGTATAATCATCTGCTGACTCAAATGTTTCAATTACCGCTACCGCTTCAGGCTCAGCAAATCCTGTCAGATAGAAAAAACTACTGTCCGCACGGAATTTATAGTCGGCATCACGATTACGATACACCTCTGGACGCGTCGCAATAATCGCAATGCTGCGTGCGCCCATCAGTTGTGCCAGTTCATCACGGCGTTGTTGAAAATCAGCTTGCGTTAGTTTCATGATGCACTTCTTTTTGTTTGATCAGACCTAAAACATTATCGACATTCATCGATAATGCGCATGAAGGAAACATCGCCCTAACTTGGGCGATGTGGTGTAAACATTTCAACAACATTGGCATCGTGACTTGCCAAGGTGTCATTCAGTTTTTGACGTTTTAACAATGAACTTTCATCTACAGCAATTTTTTTACGACCAATTGAAAGACTCACGGGAATCAAACGTACAAATTCATACAATTCCTGATAACTCATTTCACCATCTTCATCATTATCAGAATCTTCGAAAATCACTGCTGCAACATCCTGAAGATGTTCGATCAATTCTATTTCATCTTGTCGAATATGGCCGGATGCCAAACCAAATCCAAGTACAACACCTGCACACCAATCTGCGAGTGCCTGTACACGTTCTGGCAAAACATGCTCATCATCTGGAAGCATCGGTAAATAATCCAGCTCGTCTTCCGAAAGTGCATGAGCAACGTCTTCTGCCTCATCAGTTAAAATTTCAAGTGCATCTTCTTTCAAGGTCGGAACATTAAGTGTAGATAAAATCTCCACCCACTCTTCCCTGCTCGGCGCTTGTGTCACACAAACGATACCTGTCAGCAAACCATGTAACTCACTTGGGCTTGAAATCTCTTCAATGTTCGAAAAATGTTGTTCCCATTCGGCCCAACCACTAATATCGTCTTGCATTCGTTTATCCAATCTCTATACTTCTTATATATTACCTTTGTTTGCGATACTGTGCGACTCGTTATGTTAGAAGAATTACAGCGCCTTCAAGCGCATATTACGGCGTTAAAAACCCGCTTGGAACACTTTGAAAGTGAAAATAGCACGCTGCTTGCCAAAAATCAGCAAGCAGATGAGCAGTATCATGTGCAATTGCTGCAAAAAAACAGCATCATTACACAAAAGCAGGATGAGATTGAAACCCTGCAAGATAATCTAGGTACGTTACAATCACAGTACCAACAACTGAATCAAGATGCGACAACACTTGCCGAGCGATACAATCGTCTGGAAAAAAGTTGTACTGATTTAAAAAATCGTTTTCAGGAAATTCTGAATGAACGTAATGAATTACGTATGGTGAAAGAAAAACTGTTAAATGATCAAAAACAAGTGCAACAAGAAGTACAAGACTTAAAGAATGAGCATGAACGTTTAATTCAAAAAAATGAACATGCCAAATCAAAAGTCGAGGCAATTATTCAACGCCTTTCCATTTTGGGTACAGACCAAGATCATCATGCTCAAGAAATTCAGCAGCTTGCCCATCCATCAGAAAATAATGAGGAAGTATCGTCATGAGTGAAGCTGTTACCGTAGAATTACGCTTAATTGAGCAAGTTTTTCGATTAGCAACCACTGAAGATAAACGTCCTGATTTAGAAAAAGCGGCACAGCTTTTGAATGAAAAATTTCAAGAGTTTCGCCGTAATGCACCACGTGTTGAACACAACAAACTGGTGATCATGGTTGCATTAGAACTCATGCAGGAAGTTTTATCGCTCAATAAATCGTTACAAGAGTATGCACATTGTGAACTTATATTAAGCAATATTTTAGAAGACATTGAGGAATTGAAGTAGTTTCAATAACTTTTAGCAAGATGTTAATGAAACACTGAACATTTCCCCAACACTTGAAAAATAAGCTCACATTGTATCGGGGTTAAAGCATATCTTTCATGCAGTAAATTCGTTATACTGTTTTCTAGTCTCTGAGATGTTCGCCAGCGCGTCAAATTCCCCTGAGCCGATATCTTTACTTTAGGATTGCGTTCTGCGTATTTAGAGCGTATGCCTGCCCCGAGCAGGAAACCCAGCAAGTATGCGTCGCGTCCACCTTGAACTTTAGGGTTCAAGGGTAATGACATGCAGCGGCATCTTGGAGCTATTCTTTTTATAATATTTATCTCTTTATGATGTTTATCTCTTAGATGACTATCTTGCATATCATATATCTATAACCCTTTGATCATTATTATTTTCCTATCTCAAGTTTTTCAACTCGATTTTTATTGTTTATATCTACAACCACCGCTACACTATTCACAAGACTAACGATCAAACTAAAATCGGATGCCTTATTTCATTATTGAAATAATATATTCACAATGTTCAGAATACCATAAACACAAATCTATATACGATCCCCCCTATCGTTGTCTATCAAAACTATCTCTCATCTAATCACTTTCCCAATTTTGCCAATTTTGCATTGCCTGCCAAACGCGAATGGCATCTACAGTCGCTTTAACGTCATGTGTTCGCACTATACTTGCACCTTGTTGAACAGACAGTAAATGTCCTGCAATACTACCTGCAACACGCTGATCAGCAATCGCCTCTTCCACAACGGAACCAATAAAACGCTTTCGAGACAGTGCAGATAAAATCGGATAACCAAGCTGATGTAATTGCCAGAGCTCATTTAAAAGCTGTAAATTGTGTGCCGTATTTTTAGCAAACCCAAAACCCGGATCAATCATAATATTTTTGGCTTGAATACCTGCTTGTAAAGCCAATTCAATTTTATGACGTAACTCAATTAATACCTCATTGGTCACATGTTGATATTGTGCCAATTGATTCATTGTTGTCGGTTCGCCACGCATATGCATTAAAATAACGGGAATATTCAGCTCTGCC
The DNA here is from genome assembly GCA_047605045.1 of Acinetobacter sp. Lineage (GTDB taxonomy): Bacteria > Pseudomonadota > Gammaproteobacteria > Pseudomonadales > Moraxellaceae > Acinetobacter. Next base: position 7,396 of record JASGGM010000108.1, read on the forward strand.
GCTGTCTCTAAAGCATTGGGACGAGTAAGAGCCCGAACATCATTCCAAATATGGGCACCCGCACGATATGCAGCCTTAATCACTTTCGGTTGGCTGGTATCTATCGATATAATAATGTCATGTTTAGACAATGCCTCAACGACTGGAATCACACGCGCCAATTCATCATCAATTGAAACTTCTGAGGCACCAGGACGTGTTGATTCACCACCAATATCAATGATAGTTGCTCCCTCAGCAATGATTTGTTCTGCACGCGCCAACGCATGTTGCACATGATAATGCTGACCACCATCACTAAATGAATCTGGAGTTACATTTAAAATTCCCATGACTTGCGGCAACGATAAATCTAGAACCTTGTCCCGACATTGCAAAATCGATTGGGGCAATGACATATACTGCATTATAAAATCCCTATAAATTTAGAAAAAATTTTAACTGATTCTTCATACAAATAAATTGGCACAATATGTACCTTAAATTTTAAAACGATCATTTTAATATAAAAAAGAGTCGCAATAGCGACTCTCCTTCAATATTATTTTA
>JASGGM010000109.1:0-7884 GCA_047605045.1 Acinetobacter sp.
CAACAAGCCCAGCAAGCAAAAGAACAGCTTGCGGCAAGAAACGAAGCAAAACTAAAAATTCAGAAAGAAGCGCAACAGAAAGCCGAACTAGAGGCCAAACGTCAAGCTACTGCTGATGCAAAAGCCAAAGCCGCCGCTGATGCAAAAGCCAAAGCAAATGCTGACGCTAAAGCCAAAGCTGCTGCCGATGCAAAAGCCAAAGCTGCCGCTGATGCAAAAGCCAAAGCAAATGCTGATGCCAAAGCAAATGCTGACGCTAAAGCCAAAGCCGCTGCTGACGCAAAAGCTAAAGCTGCTGCCGATGCAAAAGCCAAAGCCGCTGCTGATGCAAAAGCCAAAGCAAATGCTGACGCTAAAGCCAAAGCCGCTGCCGATGCAAAAGCCAAAGCTGCCGCTGATGCAAAAGCCAAAGCTGCCGCTGATGCAAAAGCCAAAGCCGCTGCTGATGCAAAAGCCAAAGAAGAAGCCAATGCAAAAGCTGCTGCTGAAAGTGCAGCCAACAAAAAAGCTGAAGCTAAACGTGCAGCATCGAATGCAAAGGCAGAATTTACGGCAAAAGTAAAACGTGTTTGGGATGTTCCATCAGGCAGTTTGGGTAAAACGGCCAATGTCCGCGTAACTCTGAGTGATTCAGGCTCTGTTGTCTCAGTTATTGTAAATTCAAGCGATCCTGACGTGAAAGCCAGTGTTGAAGCAGCTGTTCGGAAAGCAGCACCTTATCCAATGCCTTCCGACCCCGATGCTCGACGTGAAGCACGTTCATTTAGTGCAACGTTTACAGCAAAATAATAGTTTTAAAGAATGGTATGATCTACAGTAGTCAGAACATACCATTATCCATTCATCCAATTTTTTAATACGAACATCATCACTATGAAAATGACTCGTACACACCTTTTAGCTTTAGCAATCATGACTGCTTGTGGGGCAACGATCACGCAAACGGCCCAAGCACAACTGCACCTTGAAATTGCAAAAGCCCCCGATCAAGCCCCAAAGATTGCAATTGTTCCATTCAGCAATGACCAAAGTCTCTATCCAATTATTGAAAATGATTTGAATCGTTCAGGTCGTTTTAGTAGCGCATCTCAAAATTTACCTGCGAATGCCAATTTAGGTACGATTAACCCTGAACAATGGCATAATGCAGGAATTCCTTATGTTGTTGTTGGTCAAGTTAGCCAACCTGATGCCAATACCTACCAAATTCGCTATCAGCTTTATGACGTTGAAAAACAACAGTATTTATTAAATGAAGTGTTAACTGCGCCAACATCTCGTTTACGTCAAGCTGGACATACGATTAGTGATGCCATTTATCAGGCACTAACTGGCATTCCAGGCGATTTTAGTGGCCGTATTGCATATGTGTTACGTAACCCTGCAACGCCAGCAAAACGCTATACGCTGCAAATTGCCGATACAGATGGCGAACGTCCATTTACTGTTTTATCTTCGCATGATCCAATTTTGTCACCAACATGGACGCCTGATGGTAAAAAAATTGCCTATGTTTCTTTTGAAACCAAACGCCCTGCAATTTACTTACAAGATTTATCGACAGGTCAACGCCAAATCCTTGCCAGTTATACAGGCTTGAATGGTGCGCCAAGTTTCTCACCCGATGGTCAATTCATGCTCTTTACAGCATCGATGGATGGTAACCCAGAAATCTATCGTATGAATTTAAGTACTCGCCAAATCCAACGTCTCACCAATGATTCAGCGATTGACACCGAAGCGCGATATACGCCTGATGGAAAAGCATTTATTTTTACATCTGATCGGGGTGGTAGTGCGCAAATTTATCGTTATACTTTTGCAGATGGATCGACTAAACGTATCACTTTTCGTGGCTCGTTCAACGCACGTGGTACCATCAGCGCCGATGGTAAAAAAATAGCCATGGTACACCGCCCTACGGGCAGTAGTTATAAGGTTGCATTACAAGATCTTAACTCTGGCGTACTGAATATTCTTACGCCTACAAATTTAGACGAATCCCCTAGTTTTTCTCCAAATGGGCAAATGGTGGTCTATGCAACACATGAAGGCAGCCGTGGTTTACTGTCTATTATGTCAATCAATGGTCAATTCCGCATGAATTTACCAAGCGAACAAGGGGAAGTTCGTGAACCTGCATGGGCACCCAAATAAATCTATTGATATGTTCAGAAGTTAACCTTTCATGGAGTTTAAAAATGAAAACTTTGCAATTATTTATGATTCCGGCATTAGCATCTGCATTATTGGTTACGGGTTGTGCAAGCCGTAAACCTGCCAATCAAGTCAATGCAAATGGTAACCCAAATGCCGCAACGACAGTCAACACTGCTGGCTTGAGTGATGATGCAGCATTAAATGCACAAAACTTGGCTGGTGCATCAGCAAAAGGTGTGACTGATGCAAATCGCGCATTTCTTGCGAAACGCGTTGTCCACTTCGATTATGACAGTAGTGATTTGTCACCAGGTGATTATCAAACATTACAAGCACATGCACAGTTCTTAAAAGCAAATCTAGGTTCTAAAATTGCTTTAACGGGTCATACCGATGAACGTGGTACGCGTGAGTACAATATGGCGCTCGGTGAACGTCGTGCGAAAGCTGTATTGAACTATTTGGTAACAAATGGCGTAAGTTCGAATCAACTTGAAGCCGTGAGCTATGGTAAAGAAATGCCAATTAATGCTGGTCATGATGAGTCAGCGTATAAAGAAAACCGCCGAGTAGAAATTAATTACGAAGCTGTACCGCCATTACTAAAATAATCTTGATTCAAGAATATTTTAGAATGCTATAAATAATAAAGTCGCTCTCAAACTTGGGCGACTTTATTTTTTAGAAGACGATTTATCATCTTGGCTTTTAGGCGAACTTTGCATGGATTCAATCATATCGTGTTTGTTGAATTCCTTATATTCAGGTTTGGCCTCATAATTTGCCCAAGCAGATTTAACACTTTCCTCTGCGATATCCTTTAAATCAATTGCTTCATGTGGGGTAGGCATAGCATCAAAAGTTTTGGTCGTCATTTCGTATTCCCTCATATTTGCAATAGCTATTCACTAAAAATAACAGGTTCTACACCAGTTGCAAGCAGAAATATATAGGTATTTATGTCAAGAAAATTGTTATTTGAGCACGATCTCATCTAAAATAATGTCAGCTGTCTGGCCATAGAACATTAAACACAAGATTTGGAGCATCTACATGTCAAATACTACCCTTTCCGATTACTTACAACAACAAAAGGGGAATTTAACACCAACGCTAGCCAGTGTCATTGATACCATTGCCACAAGTTGTAAAACCATTGATCAATTACTTCAACAAGGCGATATTGCAGGAATCCTTGGCAGTGCCGAAAATGAAAATGTGCAAGGTGAAACACAAAAAAAGCTTGATGTTATTTCAAACCAACAGCTGATTGATGCCTTACAAATTCACCCTCATGTCGGCGGTCTAGCATCAGAAGAATTAGATGAATTTACTGCGGGTCAAGAAAATGGTGAATATTTGGTATTATTCGATCCATTGGATGGTTCGAGTAATATCGATATTAACATGTGTGTCGGTACAATTTTCTCGATTCTCCCTGCTAAAAATGCCGTTACACAAGCGAGCGATTTTTTACAGGCAGGGACAGAGCAAGTTGCCGCTGGTTATGTACTATATGGCCCCTCAACCATGTTCGCTTTAACCGTTGGTGCTGGAGTGGTCATATTTACCTATGACACCGAAAGTAAACAATTTATCTTAACTCAGCAAGACGTAAAAATTGATACAGAAACTCAGGAATACGCCATTAATGCATCCAATCAACGCCACTGGGAATCTCCTGTGAAGCGTTATATTGCAGAGTTATTGGAAGGTAACACAGGTATACGTGCCAAAGATTTTAATATGCGCTGGGTTGCTTGTATGGTTGGAGATATTCACCGTATTTTATGTCGTGGCGGTATTTTTATGTACCCATATGACACAAAAAATCCTGAGAAAGCAGGTCGTCTACGTTTGATGTATGAAGCAAATCCAATGGCGATGATTATTGAACAAGCTGGCGGCGCAGCGACAACTGGACGCGTAAGAATTCTTGATATACAGCCATCTGAATTACATCAACGTATTCCTGTTATTTTAGGTGCAAAAGCAGAAGTTGATTTGGTAACAAGCTATCATTAAATCTTTTTTTTCTTTAAACTCAAGATTAGGGTTGGTAAATTGTTTAGCAACCCTATTGTCAATCTGACCTATTCTTGAGAGTCATTCTTTTTCATGTCTATTTTCTATCTTGCGTCGAAAGATAACGCTAAAATTAAACATTTACGTGCTTTAATTGAACAAAATCAATATCGTAAAAAACAACAGCAAACTGTACTTGAAGGTACGCATTTGTGCTTGGCTTGGCTACAAAGCCAACAAAATATTGTTTCAATTTTTACCACGGAACAAGCACTTGAACACCCAGATTTTGAAAAAATTCAAGCACTGTACCAAGGTCAAATTTTTGTGATTAGCGAAGTTCTATATCGTGATTTAAGTGCATTAGGTACAACACTTGCTTGCCTTGCGGTCATTGATCAACCGCGAAGCTCACAGACGGTAAATTTTAAAGCAGACACTTTAATTCTGGATAATATTCAAGACCCTGGTAATGTCGGAACATTACTACGCTCTGCTGCCGCTGCGAATGTAAAACAGATTTTATGTACCAAAGGCGTCGCTTCTCTTTGGTCACCTCGCGTTTTACGTGCGGGTATGGGCGCCCACTTCGCTCTACAATGCTTTGAGAATGTAAATCTTGAGCAAGTCTTAACCCAATTCAATATCCCTGTTTATGCAACGAGTTCTCATCGTTCTGAAAGTTTATACTCACAAGACTTGACTCAACCGTGCGTGTGGATTCTGGGTAATGAAGGTCAAGGTGTATCTGAATATGCGCTTGAATATGCCCAGTCCATAACCATTCCACAACCTGGTGGTCAAGAATCACTTAATGTTGCGATTGCAGGTTCCATTTGTCTCTTTGAAATGGTTCGACAACGTCAATAATATGGCTGCCCACTTTTTTACTTCTATTTTTGTAAATCTTTTCATTTTTTCAAGTTGAATTGATGTTATTGCTATCTTTTAGATCACATTCTATTTTAAACTGAAAAATAATTGCAGAATTTGTCAACCGATTCTCATCCTCCAACGTTAATTGAAATAGCTTCTTTGCAGGATGATGAATGGGACTTCAATGACAGGATTTTCCATCTCAATGGATCTAACACCAAAAGAGACCTCGTCTGAACCAAGCCGTTCCGTTACTGGTACGGCAGATCAACGTCTTCGGCAGTTTATGCAAGACGTAACAGGTCGTGCGCTGGTGATGATGGAAACTGCAACGCAAGGACAACATGGCATTGCCATGGATTTAGTACAAGAAGCATTTATATCTTTACATAAATCTTATGCAGATAAAAACATTGATGAATGGTATCCCTTGTTTTACACCATTCTCAATAATAAATTACAAGATTGGCGACGAAAAGAAGCTCGAAGAATTCAGCCTTTTTCTTTATTTAAAAAGCTGAATTTGGACGATAATGATGAAGAGGAGATGGTTGACATCGCAGATGAGCACCAAGTAAATCCCTCTGATTTACTGGATCAGGCCATGACTGCTGATGAAATTCAACAGGCAATTAAACAACTTCCAGTTCGCCAACAACAAGCATTCATGCTTCGAGCATGGGAAGGTTTTGATACGCAAACAACAGCGCAAATTATGAACTGTAGCGAAGGTAGTGTAAAAACACACTATCATCGAGCAATACAGGGTTTAAGAAGCGCACTGTCACATCTGAATCCACACCTTGGAGGATCGTCGTATGATGAATGATGATTTTACTAAACAGGTTACGAACAAGCTTGATGAATTAGCACAGATTCATAAAAATAAAGGGCTTGTTATACAACAAGTGATACAAGAGGTTCATAATGCCCGTGAGAAACGTAACAACCGATGGAAAGTTTCGGCTTTCGCTCTAGCTGCGACCTTGGCAGGTTTTGTTGTTCTTCCAAATGCAATTAATCTATCAACTCAAAATAAATCAGAAGCTGTTGTAAATAGTAGCACTGCAAAATTATCACCTCAAATGGTTGAAGATTTGGAAATGGTCATGGTGTTTGGTGAGGAAAAATCAGCTCATGGCAGTTAAAAAAATCGCCCTTACCGTATGTATACTGGCTTATGTTCAAGCCAGTTCTGCTGGATTAGAACGTTTTTGGCCTTTTGGTCATCAAAACAATACGGTAGCCCAAGTCGATGACAACTGGAATGAATTAACTCCAGAACAACAAAAACAATTATTGCAGCGTTATCAGAATCTTAAAGATATTTCTGCAAATCAAAGTAGTAGTTTACAACACCGAATGGATTGGTTTACTCAGCTTCCAGAAGATGAACAGCAAAAAATGCGTGAGGTCTGGCAACAAATGAGCACACAACAACGCCAAGAAATGCGTGTGCGTATGCAAAAAGCCAAAACTTTAGATGAACGGAATACAATTCGTCAGCAATATATGCAAAAATATCAACAACAGGTCGCCAGTACCCACAATTAAAATGAATAAGCAATGGATGTCAGCTGAGTATTAATACAATTGTTAATACTCATCAATAAATGCATAGATCTGTCTTAATGTTGCATTGGAAAGCTTTGTCTTTTCACCCTTCAACAACTTTTCTAAACGTTCAACTGCCTGTAACAATAACGAAGCCTGATGTGGGCCATGTAATAATAAATAATCGATGATTTGTTGATCTAAATGTACACCTCGGCGGGCAAGTACTGACATCACCAATGCCTGTCGATCTGCATATAAGCTACCTGTAGGTAGTTTCACACTTACGGCCTGTGTAAGACGCGATTGTAAATCAGGAAGTTCCAAACGCAATTCTATTGGAGCATAGCGTGATGAAAATACCAGCTGCCCACCCTCTTGATTATTATAATTGATTAAATGAAATACAGCCTTTTGCCAATGTGTAACACCACTAATCGCTTCGATATCGTCCAAAGCCACAAGATCATACCGTTCTAAAGAAGTAATGGCTTCAATTGGTGCATCTAGCAATTCCAGTAAAGATACATGAATTGCTGTTTTTCCTACTTCTAAATAAGAATCGCAAATTGCAGATAGTAGATGACTTTTACCTGTCCCTGCACCGCCATATACATAAAAACGATTCATTAATCCTGCATGTAACTGCCGAATTGCATCAATCACATGCCCCCAACTTGGCCCTGCGAAATCACTGATTCGGGCATCAAGTTGAGGTTCAATATCAAGTTGCAATTGGCGCATAAATGCTCATGTCGCTTAAGTCTATTCAGCCTTAATATTACTTGATTTTTCCGTGTCTTGCTGACTTTTTATTTGAATTTCTACATCAACATGTTCTGACTGTACCTGAACTGTTTCAGGTGATACATCCGTTTCTGCAACTAAGCTTTGACGACCATACAAAGCTGTATTTTCATAGAATTCACGAATATGCTTCAGCAATACCACAATGACCGCAGCCACAGGCAAAGCTATCAACATACCTAAAATCCCTCCTAACTGTGCGCCAGCCAATACAGCAAAGACCACGGCAACAGGTGGCAAACCAATTTTGTCACCCAACAAGAATGGTTGCAGCACATAGCCTTCTATGGCTTGTCCGATCATAAAGACCACACCCACTAAGAGTAAATGCACCCAATCTAAACCGAACTGAAATAATGTCGCAATAATTGCAGAAACAATGCCCACAGCGAATCCCAAGTACGGGATAATACTTGCAAGCCCTGCCACCATACCAATAATCAGTCCAACTTCTAGACCAAT
>JASGGM010000110.1:0-7862 GCA_047605045.1 Acinetobacter sp.
CTGAAGGGTATTGAGAAGACGCGCGAGTTGGGTGGGTACGAGTGATGTATAGGCAACTTTATATTGTGTCAACAAAGACATAAACGTATTCGGTTGAAAACGGTTTTCTAGAATGACCGTGCCTCCTGCTAAAATGTGTGCTAAAACAACAACAGAAGCAATAGGCCAAAGTGGACGAACATTTAAAAATCGATCCTGAGGTTTTATATTCCTCGCGATGATAATATTTGAAATGACATTCAGCATAGATTGATGACTATGCATCACAGCTTTAGGTTGTCCTGTGGAACCGCCAGTATAATTTAATGAAAGTAGCGTATTGGGATGAATCTCTGGTACTAGATATTCTGTTTTATTTTGAAGGTATGGGCTGGATATAGGGAAGCATTGCAAGCCCGAATCTGTTAGCTGGTTTGCAATTTCAGCATAGTTTTCTGAATAAAATAAGACTGTTGCAGATGCATCTTTCAGTTGTGCCTGAATTTCTTGAATTGATAAAGCATTATCGAGAGGGACTTTGACTCGCCCAAGTGCCATTAAGGCATAATCAAGCAATAAATACTCTGAATTTGCATCTGCTAAAATGGCTACCTTTGTTCCAGACGCGATATTATTCAAATCGAGAAAATGGCCTATAATGTGAAACGTTTCAATAATTTCTGAGAAACGAATATTACGATGATTATAATGATCCTGAATGGCAATTGTTTCGCCATATTTATGTTTGGCATTTAAGAATAAATAATATAAGTTCATATTATTTCCATCCCTTTAATATAATTCGTCCAGATATATCTGAGCTTTCCAGTAATTGATGTGCTTTGGATACATCATTAAACTTCATAATACTGTAGATGATGGGCTTAATAATGCCTTGTTCAATCAGTGCTAAAGATTGTTTAATTTCAGAGATTGTGGCACTGCCAGAACCTTGCAAAGTCAATCGTCTACCAATTAAAAGTCCCGGTGATATTTGTATATCTTCGGGTTTAATATTCCCAAGTAAAATCACATGTCCACCCATGCCCATACTTCTTAAGGTTTCAGATAAACTAATCCCAGTATTATCTAAAGCAACATGCACACCTAATTTATTGGTGATTTTCCAGATTTCGCTAGCGTATTGATTATCAGGACTCACAACAACGTGATCTGCCCCTAATTTTGATAAAAACTCGCTTTTATTTTTATCGCGAGTGACAGCAATGACTATGGCACCGCGGGCTTTAGCAAGTAGTATTTGATGGCTACCTAAACCGCCACTTGCCCCATTAATGAGTACGGTGTCTCCTGCTTTGAGCGTGGATAAATGAATTGCTCTAACACTGGTGGCAATTGGGCAACTTGCAAGGGCTGCTTCTTCAAAAGAGATTTTCTCTGGCAGTATGACTGTAGAAATTGCAGGTATAGAAATAAATTGTGCATATGCGCCTTCGGTATCAACAGCAGGGGAACCCAGCGACTTACATAAATCTTGCCGACCCGCCAAACAAAAGGAACACTCCCCACAAAAGCGTCTTTGGTAAATCACGACACGATCGCCCACCTGCCTCTGGCTTACATTGCTTCCAATTTTTTTAATTATTCCAGAGGCTTCATGCCCTAATACAACTCCTTTTTTTGCATGTGGTAGTCGTCCTTGGCGATGCAAAATATCATGGTGGCAAATACCAGATGCCTGAATTTCCACAAGAACATGGTTGGCAGGAAGTTCAGGTAAGTCTATGTTTTCTAAAACAAGTTGTGATGGAGAGCCAAAATCTTTAAGTATGATAGCTTTCATATATATCTCATAAATTAATTAGCTAATGAAAAAATCATATAGAGAACATTATGTGCGTATAGTGAACATTGTTGTATTCTAACCCCTCGATAGAAATTTACAAGGGTCATTTAAGGAGACCATTGAAATGACGATACGGCATGAATTAACAACAGAAGGTGTATTACTGATTGGTTTAAATAGGCCCGAAAAATTAAATGCACTGGATGAAAACGCTAAAATTAAACTTGGTGAAATTTGGAATGATGCAAGAACAAATGATCTAGTAAAAAGCATTGTTCTTTATGGAGAGGGCGAGCGAGCGTTTTGTGCGGGGTCTGATTTAAAAGAGGCACAAGCCAAAGGGAAAACGGTAACCACTGAAATTTTGGCAAAAGCCTTACCTGGGGTTTTACAGCCTATTCATAAACCGATTATCGCTGTTTTACATGGTTACACTTTGGGGCTTGGTATCAGTTTGGCGATCCATTGTGATTATCGAATTGCACATCCTGCTACTCAATTTGCTTTTCCAGAAGTTCAGCATGGATATTTATCTGGTTTTAGTGCAATTACACTTCCATTATTAGTCGGTGAAAGTCGTGCACTCGATTTAATGCTAACTGGACGACAATTTACTGCTCAGGAGGCACATCTATGGGGATTAGTAAATGAAATCTCAAATGAGCCTTTAGAAGCTGCGGTTGCTTTAGCAAAAAAATTATCAACAGATCATAGTTATAGAGCAGCAAGCTGGACAAAAAAACTCATTTTATTAAACAGAAATCATCAATTAAACAATTATTTGAATGAGGTTGATCAAGCTCGTTCATTAGTTGCTGAACAAGCACCATACAGTGAATAAATCGAGAGTAGTTATGTCGAACGATAAATCTATCATAGATGAAAATACGATTTTTGCGAAAATGGCATGGAGAATTATGCCATTCTTATGCCTATGTTTTGTTATCTGCTGGCTTGATCGCGTTAATATTAGTTTTGCACATCTACAATTTAAGTCTGATTTAAATATCAATGATGCATCATTTGGATTGATTGTTGGTGCATTGTCTTTGGGGTGTCTAATTTTCGATATACCTGGCACGCTTATATTGGAAAAATATGGTGCAAAGAAAACCATTACTCGCATTATGATTTTATGGGGAATTGCAACCATAGGAACGGCATTTGCTAAAACAACAGAACAATTTTACATTTTTAGATTTTTACTGGGTGCAGCCGAAGCTGGATTCTTCCCTGGCGTTATTTTATATCTGACCTATTGGTTTCCTACGTCTTGGCGTGCCCGAATATCATCAAGATTCATCATTGCCATTGGTATTTGTGGAATTATTGGTGGTCCATTAGCAAGCTGGATTATGACACATTTAAACGATGTGGCGGGGTTTAGAGGCTGGCAATGGTTATTTATATTTACTGGAATATTGCCATTGTTCGTGGGTGTTGTTGCATGGTTCTGGTTAGATGATAAACCGATACATGCCAAATGGTTATCTGAACATGAAAAAAATATTGTCATGCAAGCACTGGAAAAGGACAAACAGCAAGAAAAAGAAAATAAGAAAGACAACTTAGTCAAAGCATTAAAAGATTTTAGGGTGTGGGTCATTATTATTAGCTATGTACTGACGATTATATGTACAGGCAATGTTGTTAATTTTTGGGCACCTTCAATTATTAAAGAGTCGGGAAGTATCAGCTTAGGGTCGGTCGGTTTGCTTTCATCTTTGCCTTGGATTATCGGTGTCATTGTGATGTTAGTTGCTTCACGCTTATCTGATCAATATCAGGAACGCCGATGGTTTTTTGCAGGTGGTGGTATCGCAATCATTCTCGCACTGATTACTTTACCATTTGTTTTAAATAATTCGCTGTATACCGTATTAACTTTAATTGTGATGACTTCAGGTTATTTGGTTGCTACCGCGATTTACTGGACCATCCCATCACAATATTTTTCAGAAAGTGCGAAAGCAGGGTGTATTGCGCTTGTTAGTCTTTTCGGCCAGTTAGGACAAATTCTGGTTCCAACATTCATTGGTTATCTCAAAACAAATTCAGGAAGTATCGCTTCAGCATTACATTTTGTTGCTGTCTTTATTACGGTCGGTTTAGTTCTAATGCTTGCTGGTATTCCTCATAAGGTTTTGGTTAAAAAGTAATTTATTAAAGGTTCACTATGTGTGATTTTATACAATTAGCATATGAGTTGGCTCAAAAGATTCAAGTAGGCGCTTGCGAAAGAGATCTCAATAGAATTCTACCTGTTCAAGAGATGGAATTAATTCGTCAATCAAATTTGGGGGCTGCACGCTTACCTTTAGAATATGGTGGCGGTGATATCTCATTTGTAGATGTTGCAAACATCTTTGCCATATTGGCAAAAGCAGATGCATGTGTTGCACAAGCCCTTTTTCCGCATTTTGCAACAGTCGAGCATCTGCGACTCATAGCAACATCTGCACAACAATCTTACTACTTTACACAAATTGCCTCGCCCAAATTAACTTCAGGCGCTATTGCGGAAAGAAGTGGGAAATTTCGTGGAGAGATTAGTACTCAACTTTCTTTGCTGAATGGTCAATACTTTTTAAATGGCACTAAATTTTATAGCACAGGGTGTTTATTTGCAGATTTTATTAAAGTTCAGGCGATTAATGAAAAAGGGGAAGCGGTGTATGTCATGATTCCAAAAGATGCTTCTGGTTTGAATCTTCTGGATGATTGGGATGGTATGGGGCAAAGGACAACAGCGAGTGGGACCACGCAACTGAATAATATTGCGGTGCATCCTGACTGGATTATTCCTTTGCATCTCTGGACAAATAAAAGAAATTACATTGGGGCAGTTGCACAGTTAATTCATTGTTCAATTGATGTCGGAATTGGCCTAGCGGCCTTAGATGAAGCAATACAATGGATTGGTAAAGGTGTGCGTCCCGTTAAAGAAAGCGGTGTAGAGCGTGCAGCAGATGATCCTTATATTCTGTATACAATTGGCGAGCTCTCGGCACAAATTCATGCAGCAGAAGCATTGGTTGAAAGCGCTGCCAGAAAAGTTGATCTTGCATCTAAAGCGCAACTATCTCAGCAACTCGATATTCAGGACATTGAAAGGTTACTGCAAGAGGCTTCCATTGCTGTTGCGGAGGCCAAAATTTTGTCGACAAGAGCATCGCTCTTTGTATGTGAGCGTCTATATGAAGTTGGCGGTGCTGCAACAACGCAACGAAAACTAAACTTCGATCGATACTGGCGTAATGCAAGGACGCATACGACACATGATTCTTTGGCGTATAAATATAAGACCATTGGTAATTATTTGGTGAATGATGTTGCTCCACCGATTTCATTTTTGTATTAGGTGAGCATAAATCATGAAGAATATACGACGAGATTGGTCAGCATTAGCGCATGAAATCGATGAAATTTTACCAGAAATCATATCTGTAAGACATCATATCCACCAATATCCTGAACTATCGAATCGGGAATTTGAGACCAGTAAACTGATTGCTGAGAAACTTCAAAGTTATGGTATTGAAATACAAACAGGGATAGCAGGCACAGGTGTTGTTGGTGTTATCAAATGCGATGAAGATGGTTTGGTTCAGGCTTATCGGGCTGAGTTAGATGCATTACCTCTGACAGAAAGAACAGATTTGCCATATGCGTCAAAGCAAAAAGCAATTTATGCCAAAGCGGATGGTACTGCTGAAGAAGTTGGCGTAATGCATGCATGTGGTCATGATGTACATATCGCCATGGTATTGGGATTTGCCAAGTTTATTGCACAACATAAAAGTAAATTTAAAGGCACATTTAAATTTATTTTTCAGCCCGCCGAAGAGGGCGCTCCAGATGGAGAATCTGGCGGAGCACGTCAGATGATACAAGAGGGTGTTTTAGAAAATCCAAAACCAGACATTTGTATTGGCCTACATGTAACAGCTGGTACCTTTGGTGAGTACCGCTTAGGGCGGCATCGAACGACGGCCTCTGCAGATACGTTCAAACTGGAAATTATTGGAAAATCTACCCATGCAGCATTCCCATGGACGGGTATAGATCCCGTACCATTGGCTGCTCAAATTATTCTAGCATGGCAAACCATCCCTTCCCGACAGACCGATTTAAGCCAGTCGATGCCACCTGTTATTTCTGTTGGCCGAATTTATGGTGGGCAACGTCATAATATCTTAGCCGATAAAATTATTTTAGAAGGTACCATTCGGACAATTTCGGATAGCCAACGTGATTTTGTACTTGAGAGAATGCGATCTATTGCGATGCACTACGCAGATAGCCTCGATGCTTCTATCGATTTTAGTCTGTCTTCAAATAATTATATTTCAGGACAAAATCATACCGAACTTGTTGAACATATTGTCCCCATCCTTTCTGAATTGAGTGATGGCAAAGTGATTGTAGATTCTGGGACGTATGGAACCGATGATTTTGCCGAATATTCTAGACGGATTCCTAGCTTATTTATACGGATGGGGGCAACACCTCAACATTTATATGAATCGGGATCATATATTTGGCCAACCCATTCTGCTCAGTTTGTTGCAAGTGACGATGCTATAAAAGCAGGCATAAAAACATTTATTTATCTTTCCCAACATTTGTCGAAATTTAGTTTTAAAGGGGCATTGTAATGAATAAAAAATTATCAATCATCGCGTTGATTTTTATTCCATATCAGGTTTATGCAAGTAGCTTTATCGATGATGGTAAAATTAGCCTGAATTTAAGTAATATGTATATTAATAATAAATTTGACACCCCTATTATTAATAGTGATACGCATAAATATTCCTCTAGAAACGAGGAATGGGCGCAAGGTTATAATCTGATATATAAATCTGGCTATACCGATGGCACCATTGGCTTTGCTGTAGAAGCGACTGCCAATGGTGGTTTTAAATTAATGGGAAATGCCGACCACCATACAGGCGGCACAATGATTCCAACAGATGGTAGCTCTGGAGACGGCGTGACCAGTTGGGGGAGATTATTAGGTGCTGTTAAGTTAAAATACTCAAATACAGAATTAAAATATGGAAATAATTTAGAATATAAATTGCCCATTGTCGTGTCTAATACGGCTCGAATTACACCCCAATATTTTCAAGGCGTTGACCTGACATCTACAGAATTTAAAAAAACGGTCTTAAAAGCTGGATATCTAACCAAAGCGGTGGGTCGATGGTCTACAGATAGAACAGGTTTAGCGATCGCTGGCGGTACGACACCTTCCAAAGGGTTTTATTTTGCGGGAGTAGATTATAAATTTACACCTGAGCTAACGGGACAATACTATATCTCACAATTACAAGATTATTATACGCAACAATTCTTGGGTGCAAAATGGCAGCTTCCATTAAGCCCAACCAGTTCATTTGAAACTGAAATTAGATATTTCAATAGCCGTTCTGATGGTAAAAATGGAAGTGTTGGATATAAAGCCAGTGGTTACACCCGAAATAATGATGGCAAGATAGACAATGATACATGGTCAATCACGTCAAGTTATAAATATGGCTATCACAATTTTTTAATTGGATACCAACAAGTTTCTGGTGGTAGTTTGATGCCGACTTTAAATCAGGCAAGTTTGAAAGATAAAGATGCTAGCGGTGTAAACTACTATTTATATAGCGATAGAATGTTTTATAACTTTACTCGAGCAGGTGAGAAAACCACGTATGGCCAATATACTTATGATTTTAAGGGGCTAAATATTCCAGGACTGGTCTTTAAATTCATGTATTTAAAGGGAGTGGATATCAAACAAAGAGGTTTGTCATCGGCAAAAGAGTTTGAGCGAGATATCAGTTTGGGCTATATCTTTCAATCAAAACCGCTAAAAGGTCTGAGTGTAGAGTGGCGAAATGGTCTTTCAAAAACCAATAACATTTATGATAGTACTTCTGGAAATAACCGAAATTGGTTAATTTTGAACTATACCTTTAATTTCTAACATTATGCCTTGAGTCGAGGGATTCCGTTACTGCTCGACTCATCTTGCATTAAGAGTACGGTATCTTGGGATTGGAATACGTACTATCTAGTG
>JASGGM010000111.1:0-7818 GCA_047605045.1 Acinetobacter sp.
CAAATGATGATGGAAATAATGGGCTTACATTTGCCAAGTTCGGCATTTGTTCATCCAAATACTCCATTGCGTGATGCATTAACAGAAGAAGCGGCACGTCGTGTACTGGACTTAACGGTTGAACGTGGTAACTACACGCCAATTGGTCATGTGGTTGATGAAAAAGCCATTGTGAATGCCATTGTTGCGCTCTTGGCAACTGGTGGATCTACCAACCATACGTTACATCTTATTGCTATTGCCCGTGCTGCGGGCATTATTATTGACTGGGATGATTTCGATGAGTTGTCTGCGGTTGTTCCATTGCTTGCCAAGATTTATCCAAATGGCAAAGCCGATGTGAACCATTTTCAGGCCGCTGGTGGCGTTGCATTCCTTGTTCGTAATTTACTTGAAGCGGGCTTGTTACATGATGATGTAACCACCGTTGCAGGACAGGGCTTGTCGCATTACACCAAAGAACCGAAGTTGATTAATGGTGAATTGACTTGGGTTGAAGGCGTTGTAGACAGTCTGGATGATAAAGTCTTGCGTAGCTTTAACGAGCCTTTCCAAGCGGATGGTGGGTTGCGCTTAATGCAGGGACGTTTGGGACGTGGTGTTATTAAAATTTCAGCGGTTGCACCAGAACACCGTAAAGTCACTGCACCTGCCATTGTATTTGACTCTCAAGAAGCGGTGAAAGACGCATTTGATCGTGGTGAATTGCATCGTGATTTTGTTGCAGTGGTCCGTTTTCAGGGGGCAAGAGCCAATGGTATGCCTGAATTGCATCGTTTAACTCCTGTGTTGGGTGTGTTGCAAGATCAGGGCTTTCATGTAGCGTTGGTCACCGATGGCCGTATGTCTGGTGCATCAGGTAAAGTCCCTGCAGTTATCCATTTGTCGCCAGAAGCATTATTGAATGGGCCAATAGGTAAAGTTCAAACAGGCGATATTTTAGTCATTGATGCTGAAGCTGGTGTTTTGGATATCGAAATTGATGAAGCAACTTGGCAAAATCGAGCGGTTGCGCAACCACAACATCAAGCTGAAAATGAAGTTGGATTTGGTCGAGAGTTATTTGGAGTGTTCCGTGCAGCAGCAGCACCTGCTGAACATGGGGCATCGGTATTTGGTGCAATTGCGGCTGAACAGCCTCAGTAAAAACAAATTAAAGGGATAAACATAAGATGAGTCATATTCAGGATATTGTTCAATTAGGCCCAGTGATTCCAGTACTGGCTTTTGATTCTGCTGAACAGGGTGAGCACGTTTCCCGTGCATTACATGCTGGTGGTGTGAAAGTTCTGGAAATTACCTTACGTACAGCAGCAGGCCTTGCTGCAATTGAGCGTGCAAGCCAGTTAGCCGACGATATTGTGGTGGGTGTAGGGACAATCACCAAGCCAGAACATTGCGCACAAGCGAAAAAAGCAGGTGCACAATTTGGTGTATCACCAGGGTTAACCAAAGATTTACATTTGGCAGCTCAAGATGCAGGTTTGCCTTTATTGCCTGGTGTCATGACACCAAGTGATTTGATTCAGGCGATAGAATTTGGTTATGACATTGTTAAATTTTTCCCAGCCCAACAAGCGGGTGGTGTAGAAATGTTAAAAGCCTTCTATGGTCCGTTCTCTAATTTACGTTTTTGTCCAACAGGTGGTATTACGGCGCAATCTGCACCTGATTTTTTAAGTTTACCGAATGTTGTTTGCGTAGGTGGGTCATGGTTGACTCCGAAAAAAGAGGTAATTGCTGAAAATTGGGCAGAAATTACCCGTCTAGCACAGGTGGCAAGTCAGCTTCACGCATTACAAAAGTAATGCTGTAAGCACAACTTAATCACCCTTAACATTGCACCTTTCAAGCAGTTGATGTGTATCAACTGCTTGAAAGGTGCAGGTTCACTAATTTTCTCGCATGTTAATGATGCAGCGTTGTGGTTGATTAAAGAATATTTTGGGATGACCGTTGGTCAAACACTGAAAACTTGGTCAGTACTTGAAACCATTATTTCAGTACTCGGTTTATCATTCACATTATTGCTGAGTGCAGTTCTGTAATTGAAGGTAGTAAAACCATGATTGTGATTGCAATGGGTGTTTGTGGTACAGGGAAGTCATTAATTGGAGAGATGTTAGCTCAACAATTGGCTTGTGAATTTATTGATGGTGATACGTTACATTCTGCTGCAAATAAACGCAAAATGAGTCGGGGTATTCCGTTAAATGATCAAGATAGAATGCCATGGTTACAGGCAATCCGTCAGGTGATTGAGGAAAAGCAACGGCAAGGAGAACATGCGGTTTTAACCTGTTCTTCGCTTAAACGTGCATATCGCGATATTTTAAGAGGGTTCGACAAAAATGATGTTGAATTTGTCTACCTCAGAGGGACTTACGATTTATTAAAAGAGCGATTGGCTTCGAGAGAGGAACACTTTTTTGATCCTTCACTTTTGAATTCTCAACTGGAAACACTTGAAGAACCCGATGAGCGTGAAGCGATTGCGATTGATATTTCCTTAACACCTGAACAAATTGTGCAACACGTTCTTCAGGAACTTGGCGTATTGGAAATTATTCTGAAAGAGCCAGTGAGCCATAATGGTTAATGCGCTAAAGTTTTGATGAAGGTATGGGTGATTATCATCGGTGATGATTGCCCCCAGAAGAACGACAGGCATTGACATGATTGGGCGTTGTCTAAATGACGATTCAATCTACATCATGTAATCGTTGTTGCATCAAATGTGTCTGAAAAAAAGCCTGAGACTTTGTGAGTTTATAACTGACTAAAGTCTCAGGCTTTTTGATGAGCGTTCTTGTAATTATTGACGGATTTGACCATCACCAAAAACGATCCATTTTTGTGATGTTAGACCTTCCAGCCCAACTGGACCACGTGCATGAATTTTATCGGTAGAGATTCCAATTTCTGCACCAAGTCCGTATTCAAAGCCATCGGCAAAACGGGTAGAGGCATTAATAATCACGGAACTGGAGTCAACACGTGCTAAAAATTGCCGTGCCAAGCTAAAATTCTCGGTCACAATCGCATCGGTATGATGAGAGCCATATGTGTTGATGTGCGTAATCGCTTCATCGATATCGTGAACAACCTTAATGGCAAGAATAGGTGCCAGATATTCAGTGTACCAATCTTCTTCAGTTGCTGCGTGAACTGTAGTGCCTAAAATATTTTGTACGTCAGCATCGCCACGCAATTCAACGTGTTTTTCTGCATACAAGGCTGCAATTTTAGGAAGAAATTCGTTAGCAACTGCTTTGTTGACCAATAGGGTTTCCATTGCATTACAAACACCATAACGATGTGTTTTGGCATTGAGTGCAATTTTTAATGCTTTTTCAAGGTCTGCCTGAGCATCGACATAAACATGGCAATTGCCGTCTAAATGTTTAATCACAGGAATACGGGCTTCACGTGTAATGCGTTCAATTAAACTTTTACCACCGCGTGGCACAATCACATCTACATATTCAGTCAGCGTAATCAGTTCACCGACAGCAGCGCGGTCGGCAGTTTCAATCACTTGTACCGCAGCTTGTGGTAAACCAATCTGTTGGACCGCCGCTTGAATGGCAGTAGAAATGGCTTTGTTAGATTCCAGCGCCTCGGATCCACCACGTAAAATAATGGCATTGCCAGATTTCAGTGCCAACGATGCGGCTTCTAGTGTCACATCTGGACGTGATTCATAAATCATGCCGACCACGCCTAAGGGTACACGCATTTTACCCAATTGAATGCCACTAGGACGAAAAGCCAAATCGGTGATTTCACCAATCGGGTCGGTCAGGGCGATCACGTCTTGTAAGCCTTGTAACATCACTGCGAATCGTTGCGGATTAATTTCTAAACGGTCGAGTAGGGCAGCGTCAAGGTTGTTGTCACGACCTTTTTGCATATCAATTTGATTGGCCGCTAAAATTTGATCTTGCTGCTGTTTTAGCACATCGTAGATGGCCGCTAAAGCATCATTTTTAATTTTGGTCGATGCACTTGCCAACACTTGAGAGGCTTGGCGGGCTTGTTGACCAACGCTTTGCATATATTGCGCAATAGACTGTTGCATTGTGGTATTCACTTCGTCATTTCATTTAATTTTATCAGTCCAACTGGCGAAAGAGAATCATCATATTTCAGATTTTCTCGATTTACGTCCATGTGGTTATTGGACAGTTGTTGGATCGCGTAGTTCATGATGATTTTGTGCTGTATTGGCATGTTGAAAAGCATCAATTCTGGCTTTAATTTCTTGCCATTTTGCACCCAAATCCAGCGTTTCACCAATTTTGATGGCGGGAATTTGACCGCGCATTTTTTCTAAGCGTTCCTGATTCGGTAAGGGTAAATTAGCAATGCTTTCTAGCGCAGTATAGGCTGCCTGACGGTTATTACAAACCAGTCCCATATCACAGCCTGCCTGTAAAGCCGCTTGAATGCGTGCATCGGCACCCCCAGCAACACATGCAGCTTGCATGCTTAAGTCATCAGAAAATAACACGCCATCAAATTGTAATTGGTTGCGTAAAATTTCTTGAATCCAATAGCGCGAAAAGCCAGCAGGGTTCGAATCGACCAGTGGGTAAATGACATGGGCAGGCATGACCGCATCCAGATTCGGCATTAAATGGATGAAGCTTTGCATATCCTGATCATAAATTTCCTGAAAATTACGGGTATCCACTGCAGCAGCAACATGCGAGTCTGCTTTTACCGAACCATGGCCAGGAAAATGTTTGCCCGTGGTGGCCATGCCTGCTTCATGCATACCATGCATAAAGACGCCTGCTAAAACAGTAATGGTGTCAATATCATTGGAAAAAGCACGGTCGCCAATTACATCACTTACACCATCAAGATCTAAAACGGGAGCAAAGCTAAAGTCAATTCCGACAGCGAGTGCTTCGGTTGCCATGAGCCAGCCACATTGTTGTGCTAATTCAAGCGCTTGTTCTGGGTCGTGTTGGTACAGCTCACCTAGGCGCCCCATTGCGGGCAATCGCGTAAATCCTTGTTTAAGACGTTGTACACGCCCCCCTTCCTGATCGACAGCAATGAGAATATCGGGTCGCACAGCGCGCATATGATCTGTCAGGGCACGCACTTGTTGTGGAGATTCGATGTTTCGAGCAAACAGAATAACGCCTCCGACTTGTGGCGCCTGTAAAAGCTCAATATCTTCAGGGGTAAGTGTCGTTCCTGCGATGTCTAACATCAAAGCGCCGATCATAAGAGATTCCATTTAATCAATTTAAATTTAAATATTGCAATGAATTGCTACATTTTGTCGGTGCAGAATATGATAAAACTACACGACAGGTCTTGCACAAATTGTTTAAGATGCTGAATCTTATCAAATCTGATGAAGACATGTTGAGCATTTATAACATGTCTTGAACAATGTTACTTGTTGCAGTGAAATTTTGGTGAATTCCAAGGAAGTCCGATTAATATATGAAACTTCAGACAATCGCATGTGCCGTTGCACTGGCAACGGGTGGTTTATTTTTTACTCACGCTGTGAACGAAGCCGTTGCAGCCACCAATGCGCCAAAGCAAATACAAAATGCTCAGCGTATTGTCCCAACCCAAGAACAACAATTGGTTACTCGTCAGCTTGCAACGTTGATTGACCGTCAACATTATTTGAATATGCGGCTAGATGCAAATACTTCGAATCGTATTCTCGCGATGTATCTCGATAGTCTGGATCCAGATCATACAATTTTTCTTGCACCAGAAATTGACACGTATAAAAATAGTTATGGGGCACATTTAGGCGCTGCATTAAAAGCGGGGGACTTAAGCGCACCTTACCAAATTCATGCCCAGTACCGTGAGCATCTGAAGAAATTCTATGAATTTATGTTGGCGGAATTGAAGAAACCTCAAAATCTGCATCAAAAAGATGTCTATATCGATACAGACCGTGAGAAAGCACCTTATTTTGCGAGTACTGCCGAGCAGCAGGACTATTGGCGTAAACTTTTAGTATCGCAGTTAATTAACCTGACAATTAGCAAGCAAGAAGAATTGGCAAAACAAAAAGCGTTGAAAGCCGATCCTTCTTTGGCCAATGGGCAGGATTTAACCAGCTCGGAAGATTTAACGCCTGTACAAACACTGACAAAGCGCTATACCCGTCAGCTAGAACGTATTGGTCGTATTAAGAGTGATGATGTTCTGGAAAAAATTCTAAATTCCATGACATTAACCTATGACCCTCATAGTAATTACTTCCCACCTGTCGATGCGATGGAATTGAACCGCCAGACCACGTTGCAACTGGAAGGGATTGGTGTGTCGATTCGTCCAGAACGTGGTAATGAAGATTACACCAAAATTGAAACCATCGTAGAAGGTGGGCCAGCAAGTAAATCAGGACAGATCAAAGCAGGCGATCGCATCATTGGTGTCGCGCAGAATGGCGAAAAAATGGTCGATGTGATTGGCTGGTCTTCGCAAGAAATTGTTGGGCTGATTCGTGGTAAACGTGGTACCAAAGTCACCATTAAATTATTAGGTGCGGGTGCACCAGCAAGTCAGGCACGAACGGTTAGTTTAATACGTGATGTCATTAAAGAAGACGATCAGGGCGTACGTTCCCGCACAGTGAAAGTGACTCGTGATGGGAAACAACATACCTTCGGCGTGATTGAAATTCCATCCTTCTACCTCAACTATCGTGCTCGCCGTGAAGGTACGGAATATCGTTCGGTTGCAGAGGATACCAATAATGCGTTGAAGTCGCTTTCTGCTCAACATGTTGAAGGTATTGTGATTGATCTACGCAATAACCCGGGCGGCTCTTTGGAAGAAGTGGCACGGATGATTGGTCAAGTGGTTAAATCTGGCCCTGTTGTACAGATCCGTGATGGTAATGGCAATGTTAGCGTATTTGAAGATAACGATGGCGGTCAGCAAACCTATACTGGCCCGTTAGCGGTATTGGTCAATCTTGCATCTGCATCGGCGAGTGAAATCTATTCGGCAGCGATTCAAGATTATGACCGTGGTATTGTCATTGGTAGTACCACAACAGGGAAAGGAACGGCGCAGATTCAGTTAGATTCATTGGCGTATGGACAAGCAACTTTGACCCAACGTAAGTTCTATCGAATTACGGGGGGAAGTACACAAAATAAAGGTGTGGTACCAGACATTCAATTGGTTGATATCTGGAATGATGAATTTGGTGAACGTAAAGCCAAAAATGCATTGCAATGGGATACGATTCCAACCGCACCATTTAAACGTGAAGGTACCATTAAACCTTATGTGCCTGAATTAGAAAAACTGTCTCAGCAGCGTGTTGCCCAAGATCCACAGTTTAACTATTTGGAAAAACGTCGCGTTATTTCTAAGAAAACCGATGATGAAAAACGTATGGTGTTAGATATTGACCAGCGTAAAGCACAAATTGATGGCTTGGAAAAACAAACGCTCGATGCAGAAAATGAGCGTCGTCGTTTAACGGGCTTAAAACCTTATGCAAACTGGGAAAGTTATCAGGCTTCTTTAGAGGCATTGGCAGAAGCTCGTGCCAAGATGAAAGCCAATGCACGTCCAGCTTTGCCAGAAGAAGAAACGTTTGTGAATGAAGCGGCCAATGTGCTATTGGACTATGCCAAAATTCAGAAAAAATAACGTTGATGCTTGAAAAATGAACCCATGTCGTTTGAACTGTTTCGCGATGTGGGTTTTTTATTTTTAAAGTGCGTAGCGCATATGAATGGTATCCCATAGACCATCTTGTTCTTCAAGAATAATTTCAAAACCTTGTTTTAACCAAAACTGTTTTGCACC
>JASGGM010000112.1:0-7783 GCA_047605045.1 Acinetobacter sp.
TACGAGGGGTGAAGATGCAACAAGTGTATTGTAGCCAGCAGATTCGAGCATGGGAGCAGCGCTGGTTTGCACAAGGCAACTCGGCATTGGGTTTGATGCAACAGGTCGCTTGGTTGATGACACAACACATTCACAGTGTTTTGAAAAATTCTCAATCACGCATTGCGGTTTGGTGTGGGCATGGTAACAATGCTGGCGATGGTTTTTATGTTGCTCACTATCTTTATCAATATGGTTATCAGGTTGATATATTTAAAATTTCTGATCCAGTCTCAATGCAGTCATCACCAAGTCTATCCAATTTGGCGAGTCAGGCACAACAGATATGTGAGCAGTCTCAAATAGCAATTTTTTCAGAACTGACCACAATAGGTTTGTATCATTATGATTGTTATATCGATGCATTGTTTGGTTTGGGCTTAGATAGAAATTTAAATGATTTCTGGCAACAGGTGATCCAAAAATTTAATCAACAGGCAGGTTTTAAAATTAGTCTGGATATCCCTAGTGGTTTACATCCTGATACAGGCTGTCCTTTGCCTGTGGCGATACAGGCCGATTTGACTTTGAGTGTATTGGGCTTAAAAGCAGGGCTTTTCACAGGTCGCGGCAAGCAATTTAGTGGAAAAGTTCATTTAATTTCGGCAATTCCGACGGATGAAAAACTGGTCTCCGTTGCACAATTATCTCCTCGAGATGTGGTCTTACCTAAACGACAAGCATTTGGCCATAAAGGTAATTATGGGCATGTGCTTATTGTTGGTGGTCATGCCAATATGGGGGGAGCTGCCATTATGGCAGGTGAAGCTGCATTGGCAACAGGTGCTGCTAAAGTGACGTTAATTTGTGATGTAAGACATCATAGCGCAGCATTGGCACGTTCACCCAATATGATGTTGAGAGATCTTAATCAGTTGACAGCACAGGATATTTCCCAGTTGCTACAACAAGCGGATGTGGTTGCATTGGGTATGGGATTGGGACGAGATGATTGGGCACAACGTATTTATGAATTGTGGATGGAAGAGATTCTAAAAGCAGCAGATATCCATGTCGTTTTAGATGCGGATGCATTGTGGTTTTTATCTCAAACATCACAGCGATTTTCACAAAACATTTATCTCACGCCGCATTCAGGAGAGGCTGCACGATTATTAGGTATTTCTACACAAGAGATCGAAGCGGATCGAATGGCTGCGATTCATCATTTGCAACATCAATATGGTGGTGAATGGGTGCTCAAAGGTGCGGGGAGTCTTATTTTACAAAATAAATTATGGATTTGTACGCAAGGTAATGCAGGAATGGCAACGGGTGGAATGGGAGATGTTCTGTCGGGCATGATTGCGGGATTAAAAGCGCAGTTCAACGAGCAAATCCAATTGCATCAAATTGTGGCATTACATGCACAGGCCGGCGATATTTTAGCGAAGCATGGCATGCGTGGCATTCAGGCACAGCACATGCCTGACGCAATTTATCAGCTTATGAATACGGAAGATGTTCAAACGTGAATACCGATGAGCAGGCTGAGCAATGATGCTGCATAGATTATATGATTCACTAGATTTCGGTTACGGAAATTATCTTGATAAAGACAGGGTATCTACGTTGAGCAAAAAGGAGGCAAAGAGGAGATAATACGTATTAAGTGTTGGTTAGATACTTCACTTAAGTTTGTAGTCTCATCGTTAGCGGCGACGGGTATTATAACGACTACGTCCCCTTGCCATGCCGCCTAAAGCATTTAAAACGGCCAGTTTGCTCATACTGCCTGAGGCATGCGCATGGCAAATGGCAGCGGCCAAGGCATCGGCTGCATCCGCTTGTGGGCGAATACTTAAATTCAATAATTTCATTACCATCATTTGGACTTGTTCTTTGTCGGCAGCACCATAACCGACCACAGACTGTTTAATCTGTCGCGCTGTATATTCAGCAACCTGTAAATCTAAATTAACTAAGGCTGCAATGGCAGCACCCCGTGCTTGTCCAAGTTTTAATGCAGAATCTGGATTTTGTGCCATAAACACTTGTTCCACAGCTGCTTGGGTAGGGCCATGGAATTTGACGATTCTTTCGACACCTGCAAAAATTCGTTTCAGGCGTTCGGGCATTTCTTGTGTTTCAGTTCGAATTGTTCCAGCATCGACAAAGGTTAATTGACTGCCCTCATGTGCAATAATGCCATAACCTGTTAAACGTGATCCTGGATCAATTCCGATAATCAATGACATAAAAGACTTTAAAAATGAAATAATGCCCATATTGTTACATATAGGCAGTTGCTATTTCATCTAAAGATTGTGTTATTCGCTTAAATTTGAGCGAAAGTATCGCAGTGTTGGTTGATTTAAAGGTGTAAACTGCAAAAACTTACGTTAGCAAGTGAGCTAATGTTGAACTTTTAACGGGTAATTAAAAATTCATGAATTTAATACTTGCGGTAATTATTGGTACAGTCGTTGAAATTGCTGTGTGGATAGGCGTTGCACAATTCATTAGTGGTTGGTACGTATTTTTTTGGTTTATTTTCGCTTTTATTATTGGTTTTAAAATTTTAAAATCAAGCACTTCAGGCATTATGCCCCAATTGCAACAGTTACAAATGACAGGCTCGCTTGGTGCTGATCCTGCGGTTACCCAAAAAATCTCACTGGCATTGGCTGGTATATTGTTGATGATTCCTGGACTGGTTTCTGATTTGTTGGCGGTGCTCATCATCTTGCCACCAGTACGGAAGTTGCTGACACAAGCATTAATGTCTGCGATGGCAAAGCGTCAACAAGCCATGATGAATAAAATGATGGGTGGCATGGGTATGGGTGATATGACTGGAGCATCAAGCCAAAATCCGTTGGCTGACTTAATGCGTCAAATGCAAGATATGCAAAATCAGCAGGGCGGTCGTCATCGAGATTCAAGTATCATTGATGGTGAAGCAAAAGAAGTGAAGCCTAATCAAAAAGGTATTGAAATGAAAGATGTAAAGAAATAATATTGATTTACGAGCATTAATAAAATTGAACTGAGTCCTAGGGCTCAGTTTTTTTATCTGTTGAATTTGTAGAGTTATTGGCGATGTCTTGAGATGTATCATGCGTTTCAGACGTAACTTTTAAATGCTCAGCATAGTCATTTGGTTTGAGCGTTGTTTGTTGGTTCTCTGAGTGAACATACTTTCTATGGCGATTCGCTCGCTCACGAAAACCACCTTTTACAATCAATTTTTCCATTATTAAAACTCAGTAAATCTCAAATAATAATCTAATTTAACAAGACGATTGGATAGAGTGCAAGTGTGATGAAGTGAACGATAATTTGTAAAAAAATCTCATAAAAATTTGTCACAATTATAAGAAAAATCACTAAACTCTTAGTAGAAAAGTGTTGAAAATATGAACATTGGTAATTATGATAAAAATTGCTAAGAATAATACCTTAACCGCTAAACAATAAGTGCTGACAAAAGAAGGGAGGGAGTCATGATGTATCAATATCGTTGTGCTTGTTGTAATAAAGTGCTTTTATCCAATGATAAATCTTGTCCAAGCTGTGGCTCACACCATATTCGCAGTCCATTTGGATTTTGGTTTTTTTGTATCGTCGCTTGCTTGGTTGTTGCTGTAAGCGTGATGTTTGGCAAAATCTATCTGAAAAATAATGATGATATTGTGGGTACTAAAATTATTACAGAAATTGTGAGTTCCGACAAATCGATTGTTTCAACACATTAGTATTTCATTATTACCAAAAATAGAGCCTGTCATGACAGGCTCTATTTATTTAAAACTCGATTAACTATTTAAAGTCCACTTGCTTGACGCAATGCATCCACTTTATCAGTTTTTTCCCAAGTAAATGCGTTATCTGAACCCTCACGGCCAAAATGACCATAAGCAGCAGTTTGTTTATACATAGGTTGCAATAAATCTAACATACGTGTAATACCGAATGGTCGTAAGTCAAAATATTCACGAACCAATTGAATAATTAATTCGTCAGATATTTTGCCTGTGTTAAATGTATTGATTGAAATGGAAGTTGGTTCAGCAACACCAATGGCATAACTGACTTGAATTTCACATTTATCGGCTAGGCCGGCGGCAACAATATTTTTTGCAACATAACGACCCGCATAAGCTGCAGAGCGGTCAACTTTGGATGGATCTTTACCAGAGAAAGCACCGCCACCATGACGTGCCATACCACCATAAGTATCGACAATAATTTTACGACCTGTTAAACCACAGTCGCCTACTGGACCACCAATCACAAACATTCCTGTCGGGTTGATATGAAACTTGGTTGCAGCATGGAACATATCGCTTGGAATAACAGGTTTAATAATTTCTTCAATCACAGCTTCTTTTAATTGTGCTTGAGAAATTTCAGGATCATGTTGAGTGGAAAGAACCACAGCATCCAATCGAACTGGTTTGCCATTTTCATAGGCAAAAGTAACCTGACTTTTCGCATCTGGTCGTAACCAAGGCAATGCGCCTGAACGACGAAGCTCAGCTTGGCGCTCCATTAGACGATGGGCATAGGAAATCGGTGCAGGCATGAGAACATCAGTTTCACGACTGGCATATCCAAACATTAAGCCTTGATCCCCAGCACCTTGATCTTCAGGTTTTTGACGGTCCACACCTTGTGCAATTTCAGGAGATTGTTTCCCAATCATATTGATAATTGCACATGTTGAACCATCAAAGCCTAAATCAGAATGATGATAACCAATACCATTGACCGTTTGGCGAACAATGGCTTCTACATCAACATTGGCTGTTGTTGTGATTTCACCTGCAAGTACGACAGCACCTGTTTTTACTAAAGTTTCACAAGCAACACGTGCATAAAGATCTTCTTTTAATATGGCATCCAAAATAGCATCACTAATTTGGTCTGCCATTTTGTCGGGATGACCTTCGCTTACAGATTCCGAAGTAAAGACAGCGTACTCGCGCATGGAAGTCCTATCACAGTAAATTTAAAGACGCAATATGTTACATCGACTGGCGCAGAACGACTAGTAAAACCTGAACAAAATGAAAAAAATTCGTGCAATTCAGCTTTATTTTTACTGATATTCAGCATGAGTAAAATTGATAAGTTGAAAAAATAAATAGATTACAATGTTTTGGGTGTTTTTGAAAATTAAAAAGTGAATGTAAAATTTATCAATATGAATATAAGAAAAATGGATATGAGTCAAAAATATTCGATGAGATGGATAAGGATGAAATAAAACATGGATAAACAGATTACGATGTCAGGTATTAAAATTATTAGATCGCATGACTGAAGACTATTTTTATCAAAATTGAACGATTTTTTTTGAAAATATTAGAATGGGCTTTACCCACGTTGGTTTTTTTAAGACAATATGCGCAGCTTGCTTGAATTTACATTCATTTAGTTTACTTTTATAGAATCTGGATCTGACCTATGACACTCCCTTTAAACGAACGACGTATCGCTAACGCAATTCGTGTACTTGCGATGGATGCCGTGCAACAAGCCAATTCAGGGCATCCTGGCGCACCAATGGGAATGGCAGATATTGCCGATGTTGTTTGGCGTGAATTTTTAAACCATAACCCAGGTAACCCACAATGGGCAAACCGAGATCGGTTTGTACTGTCAAATGGTCATGGGTCAATGCTGCATTATGCATTACTTCATTTAACAGGTTATGAACTTAGTGTTGACGATTTAAAACAATTCCGTCAATTACATTCTAAAACGCCTGGTCATCCAGAATTGGGTTATGCACCGGGTATTGAAACAACAACAGGTCCGCTTGGTCAGGGTATTGCCAATGCTGTTGGTTTTGCACTTGCAGAAAAAACTTTAGCTGCACAATTCAATAAAGACAATTTAAAAGTTGTTGATCACTTCACCTATACATTCTTGGGTGATGGCTGCTTAATGGAAGGTATTTCACACGAAGTATGTTCTTTGGCAGGGACTTTGCAATTGGGTAAGCTAATTGCTTTTTATGATGACAATGGCATATCAATTGATGGTGAGGTTGAAGGCTGGTTCAGTGATGATACTGAACAACGCTTTAACGCATACGGTTGGCAAGTATTACGGGTTGATGGTCATGATGCTGATCAAATTCGCCAAGCAACGGTTGAAGCTAAAGCAGAAACGCAAAAACCGACATTGATTATTTGTAAAACCATTATTGGTTTAGGTTCACCAAATAAACAAGGTAAAGAAGATTGTCACGGCGCACCATTGGGGAATGATGAAATTGCATTAACGCGTGAAGTGTTAGGTTGGACACATCCTGCATTTGTTATTCCAGAAGACATTTATGCTGAATGGAATGCGAAAGAAAAAGGTGCGCAGGTAGAAGCTGAGTGGAATGCAGTGTTTGCACAATATCAAGCACAATATCCAACAGAAGCAGCAGAATTATTGCGCCGTATAGAAGGCGATTTACCTGCTGAATTTTTAGCGCAGGCAGATGCTTTCATTGCAGAGACAAATGCCAAAGCGGAAACTATTGCGACACGTAAAGCATCTCAAAATACTTTACAAGCCTTTGGACCATTACTTCCTGAATTTTTAGGCGGTTCAGCGGACTTGGCAGGATCAAACCTAACAGTTTGGAAAGGTGCACAAGGTGTTCAAGATAATGCAGCGGGTAACTATGTTCACTACGGTGTGCGTGAATTTGGAATGACAGCCATTGCAAATGGTGTTGCGTTACATGGTGGATTTATCCCTTATGTTGCAACATTCTTGATGTTCATGGAGTATGCACGTAATGCTGTACGTATGTCAGCTTTAATGAAACAACGTGTGATACATGTTTATACCCACGATTCAATTGGTTTGGGTGAAGATGGTCCTACACATCAGCCTGTTGAACAGATTGCATCGTTACGTGGTACTCCAAATTTAAATACTTGGCGACCTGCCGATACAGTTGAGACAGCCATTGCATGGAAATCTGCAATTGTACGTAAAGATGGTCCAACAGCATTGATTCTATCTCGTCAAAACTTGCCATTCCAAAACCGTACAGCGCAACAGATTGCTGATGCAGCTAAAGGTGGTTATGTATTGGCAGCGGAAAAGGGCGAACTTAAAGCTATCATTATTGCAACAGGCTCAGAAGTGGCTTTAGCGATAGAAGCACATGCACAACTTGAAGGTGTACGTGTGGTTTCCATGCCATGTGCCGAAGAATTTGTGAAACAAGATGCAGATTACCGCGAAGCAGTTCTTCCTGCAGCAGTGCGTGCTCGTGTTGCAATTGAAGCAGCACATGTAGATTATTGGTGGAAATTTGTTGGTTTAGACGGCAAAGTGATTGGTATGACAACGTATGGTGAATCTGCACCTGCAAAAGATTTATTCAAACACTTTGGTATCACGACCGATGCAGTTATTGCAGCAGTGAATGAATTGACAGCTTAAGTATTTTTAGAAAATTTAAACCGATGTCTGTTGATACAGGCATCGGTTTTTTATTACATACTTTATATGACGTCACTAAATATATATGAAAGAAAGTTCATGCTGAACTAAGCTAAATAATTTGATGGTATAATGAGTAAAATTCATTTTAATTGATGCTTATGTTAGAAATTCGACATCTAAGGACATTAATAGCCCTAAGAGAACATGGAACATTGGTTGCTGCTGCACAAGATTTATGTCTAACACCATCAGCATTGTCGCATCAATTACGAGAATTAGACGCGACCTATGGCGGGGAAATCGTGAATCGTCGGGCACGACCGATTCAATTTTCAAATGT
>JASGGM010000113.1:0-7756 GCA_047605045.1 Acinetobacter sp.
CGTGAACTTACGTCTTATGACTATGCTTATGCCATTAAACGTGTACTGGATCCGAATTTACGTTCACCGAATAACTGGATGTTTGAGGGGAAATTGCTGGGTCTACAATCGTTAATTGATCAGGCGCGTCAATCTGGACATTTTAATTATGATCAAGCCGTTGCCGGTATTGAAACGCCTGATCGTTACACACTCATATTACGTTTAAATCAGCCAGATCATAATTTCTCATATATTTTGGCACATGCACCAAGCTCGGCAGTGGCCAGAGAAGTGATCGAAAAATATAAAGATAAAGCAGGTTATGTCATGGGGCATCCCGTTGGTACGGGGCCTTATCAATTGGCGAAGTGGACGCCTGCATCGCGTATTATTTTAAAAGCCAATCCAGATTATCGTGGCTTTGTGTGGAATTTTAAAGCCAGTTCAACGGCCGATCAAAAAATTGTCGATGAAATGAAAGGCAAACATATGCCGCAAATAGGCACAATTGATATCCGTGTGATGGAAGAAGCACAATCAAGGTTATTGGCCTTCCAAAAAGATGAATTAGACATGTTCAGTCTGGATGGTAATCTGGTTCAGCAAGCACTGGAGAATGGAAAACTAAAACCAGATTGGCAAAAACGAGGTATTCGACTATCACGCATTTCCGATCCTTCCATCGACTATTATTATTGGAATATGAAAAATCCAGTGGTTGGAGGATATAGCAAAGATAAAATTGCGCTACGCCGTGCGATGTCGATGGCATTTGATCGTTCTCAATACATTAAATTAATGTCTAATGGGGATGCCAAAACACTCGATTATCCAATCCCTTATGGTGTGATTGGGCATGATGCACACTATAAAACCAGTATTCCGTATTCGGTCAAAGCAGCGAATTTATTACTCGACCGTTACAATTATAAGGTTGGTGCGAATGGTTGGCGCACTTTGCCGAATGGTAAGCCTTTAGTGATTGAAATGAATACACTGAGTGATAGTCGTGGGCAACAGCAAGCTGAGTTGTGGAAAAAAACGTTAGACAATATCAAGATTCAAATGGTCTCAAAATCTATGCCATTTGCCGATATGTTGAAGGCAGAAAAACAATGTAAAACCATGTTCCGTCCTTCAGCATGGTATGCCGATTACCCCGATGGCGATAATTTTATGCAGTTGTTCTATGGCAAGAATATTCATGCAACCAATAATAGTTGCTTCAGTTTACCAGAATATGACCGTTTGTATGCGCAAAGCCAAAAGCTGGCGGCAGGTCCTGAACGGGATCTGCTCTATCACAAAATGACGCGATTATTAGAGGTTTATTCTGCGGTAAGAGTGATCAGCGTGCGTTATCGAAATGTACTCACACAGCCCCGTGTGATTGGATTTAAGAAAAGCCCAGTGATTACATCGGAATGGATGTATATGGACATTCAACGCTAAGCATTAATGACGATTTAAAAATTGGAGTTTTAATGAGAAATCACATGTTAAAAATAAGTACGCTGAGTTTATTTATGATCACAGCAACTCAAGTGAGTTCAGCCGCGACTGTACGCACCACCTTACCGTTATTGAACGCTGCACAAGTGCCTGCATGGTGTGATGGTCATTTAAATAAGATGCAACAAACATTAAGACAATTAGAAAAACAATCCACGGCTGTTCATACAGCAGCGGCGCAAGTATTGGCCGCATGGGATAAAGCTTTTTCGAGTATGGAGGATTTTTCAGGCCCAATCGGATTGTATAGTAATGTAGACCCAGATCCTAAATTGCGTCAGGCGGCTGAAGATTGCGAAATTAAGATTAGTCAATTTCAGACAGATGTATTTCAAAACCCCAAGTTATATCAGCTTATTAAAAATACAAAAGCAACAGATCCGATTGATGTGAAGTATCGACAAGATATTTTAGATCAATTTGAAGATACAGGCGTACAATTGCCGACCGAAAAACGTGCCCGTTTAAAAGCTATTTTTGAACAATTGACAAAAATTGAACAGGAATATGCCCGTAATATCCGTGATAATCCTGAAAAATTAGAATTTACACCAGCAGAATTGCGCGGTTTGCCTGAGAGTTATCTGTCAGCCCTAAAGAAAAATGACAAAGGCAATTATTTATTAGGTTTTGAATATCCAGAATATGTGCCATTTATGCAAATGGCAGACAACGATGATGCACGCAAGCGCTATCAGATTGCGTATACACGCCGTGGTACTGAACAGAATCTGCAATTGTTAAAACAAGCGGTGGATTTACGTCATGAGGTTGCGCAATTGTTTGGTTTACCGAGTTATGCCGATTGGATACTCAAACATCGGATGGCGAAAAATCCACAAACGGTAAATCAGTTTTTAAGTGATGTTCGAAAAACAGTCTCGCCTTTAGAGAAAAAAGAGGTTGAAGATTTACGGGCATTCAAAGCAAAAACGCTGAATATTCCTTTTGCTCAAGCCAAAATTGAACGTTGGAGTGAAGC
The DNA here is from genome assembly GCA_047605045.1 of Acinetobacter sp. Taxonomy (GTDB): domain Bacteria; phylum Pseudomonadota; class Gammaproteobacteria; order Pseudomonadales; family Moraxellaceae; genus Acinetobacter. The sequence continues at coordinate 2,477 of JASGGM010000113.1, forward strand.
TTATTGGAGTGAGAAGTTACGTCAAAGTAAATACCAAATTGACCAAGAAAAAATGCGTGAATATTTCCCAACCGAAGCAGCACAAAAGTGGTTGTTTGCTATTTCTTCGGATTTATATGGTATTGATATCAAGCCTGTCAAAGTATCAGCTTGGCACAAAGAGGTGGAATATTATGACGTCACCGATCGTAAAACGGGTAGTTTCTTAGGTGGCTTGTATCTCGATAAATTTCCTCGTGAAGGTAAATATGGCCATGCGGCTGTTTGGGGCGTTTATGGTGGCAGTACTTTAACTGGACGTAAACCAATTGCCGTATTGGTGACTAACTTTAACCGTAAAGGTTTAACCAGCGATGAGTTAGAAACGTTCGTACATGAATTTGGACATGCTTTGCATGGCATTTTGTCAAATACACGTTATGACGGTCAGTCGGGAACATCGGTTGAACGTGATTTTGTAGAAGCACCATCACAAATGTATGAAGAATGGGCGCGTCGTAAAGAAACACTATCAAAAGTGGCCGATTATTGCTCGCCAGCATGTCCACGTATTGATGATGCTTTAATTGCAAAATTAAATGAGGTGCATAACTATGGCCGTGGTCTGCGCTATGCCCGCCAAACGTTGTATGCACAATTTGATATGGCGATGCATGGCGCAGATGCATTACAGCTGCAACCTTTGGCGGTTTGGCAAAAAATGGAAGCCGAAACCGCATTGGGGTATGTACCTACCACTGAATTTCCAGGTCAATTTGGGCATTTGATGGGAGGATACCAAGCTGGCTATTATGGTTATATGTGGTCTGAAGTGTTGGCTTTAGATATGTTATCTGCGTATGGCGACAATTTAATGAATCAACGTGTGGGGCAGCGTTATCGTCAGGAGATTTTGTCACAAGGAAGCCAGAAACCTGCGGAACAACTGGTAAAAGCATTTCTGGGACGTGACCCCAATAACAAAGCATTCTTTAATGAAATTACAGGGCAGCGTGTGAAATAAACACGTAATCAGGTCAATTAAAATATAGGAATAAACGACAATGCTGGCTTATGTAATTCGTCGCTTATGGCAAATGATCCCAACTATGTTGGGCGTGGTTTTGCTTATTTTTATTCTGTTTAACTGGGTCGGTGGGGACCCTGCATATATTCTGGCAGGGAAAATGTCGAATCCCGAACAGATCGAGAATATTCGGCATCAACTTGGTGTTGACCAACCATTCTATGTCCAGCTTGGAATATTCATTAAACAAATTGTGACTTTTGATTATGGTGCCAGTTGGAGTACAGGCGAGTCGGTATCTAACATTATTTTAACCCGACTGGGGCCATCACTGACCTTAATCATTCCCTTAGTGATTTTACAAACGATTATTTCTATTGTGTTGGCATTGGCCATTGCAGCAGTACGTGGCACATTTACAGACCGTATGGTAATGATGCTGTGCACCATTGCCATGTCGATTAGTATTCTGGTTTACATTATTGTATTTCAATATGTTTTAGCTTATCAATTGAGCTGGTTTCCAGTTCAGGGGTGGAGTGATAGCTTCACGGAAAACTTATTTAAATTCTCATTACTTCCTATTCTGGTCATGCTGGTGGTGAGTATTGCACCGACGTTGCGTTTATATCGCAGTTTTGTGTTAGATGAAGTGAATCAAGACTATGTTCGGACAGCACGAGCGAAGGGCGTAAGAGAGTCTCGGGTTTTAAATGTTCATGTTCTGAGAAACGCGTCAATTCCAATTATTACCGATGTCATGGCAGGACTACCTGCATTATTGATTGGGGCATTTTTAATTGAACGTTTCTTCGGTATTCCTGGTATTGGTCGTGAAGTCATTATTGCTGTTGAACGAAGCGATTTTCCAGTCATTAAAGCAGTTACTGTTTACATTGCCGCTGCGACGATGATCTTTAATCTCATTGCCGATTTAATTTATAAATTGGTCGATCCACGTGTCCAGTTGAAATAGGTGAAATATGCTTGGTGTTCTATCGAAACGAAAAAACCATGATAACACTGCACCTGTATCTTCAGGACTGTGGCGATTGGCAATACGTCGTTTGACAGCAGATAAAGTGGCCATGTTGTCACTCGTTATCGTGCTATTTTATGTGGTCATGATTGGTCTTTCAATGTCAGGGGTTGTTGCGTCCAACTGGAATAAAGAAGTCGCCGTGAGTTATGCACCGCCAACATTTATTGGTGCAGACGCAAAGGACGTGAGTGCAGCAACGGATGCCAATACGCAAGCTTTGCCAGAAAACCCTGTCGATCCTTTAAAAGATGTGATTCATCAATTAAACACACAAATTCAACAGGAACAAGGCAATACCGCAATCGATTACTATGGGGTACAAGATCCTTTGGCAGAGGATATGCAAGCGATCAATCAACAATTAGGTGGGCATTTGTTGGATCAACCATCTGAATTGAAAACGACTTTGCCATTTGGGGCAGATAAGTGGGGACAAGATGTCCTACTCAAAACCATTAAAGGTGCTGAAACTTCAATCATTGTGGGTCTTATATCGGCGGTATTGGCAGTCGGTATTGGAACACTTTTAGGTGCTTTTTCAGGTTATTTTGGTGGTTGGGTGGATGATGTTTTAAATTGGTTTTATAACGTTTTTACATCTATTCCTTATCTGTTACTGGTCTTGGCGATTGCCGCTGTTTTACAGCAAAAAGGGATATTATCAATTGTATTAATTTTAGGGCTAACGGGTTGGACTGGCGTGTATCGTCTGGTTCGTGCTGAGTATATGAAACACGCAGGCCGAGAATATGTTTTAGCCGCAAAGGCCATTGGTGTAAGCCATTTACGCCGTATGTTTGTGCACATTTTTCCCAATATTAGCCATATTGCGTTGGTACAAATTTCAATTTTGATGGTGTCGTTTATTAAGTCTGAGGTCATTCTAAGTTTCCTTGGCTTTGGTGTACCTGTTGGTGTGGTGTCGTGGGGCAGTATGTTAAACGAAGCACAAAGTGAATTGATTTTAGGTAAATGGTGGCAACTGGTTGCAGCATCTGTTGCGATGGCTGTCTTGGTCACAGCATTTTCTTTATTCACCGATGCATTACGTGATGCATTAGACCCTAAATTAAAATAATGGAGTGTCGCGATGTCAGAACATGGTCAAACCGCAGCATTGTTAAGTGTTGAAAATTTACGGGTCAGTTTTAAAGGGAACGATCGACAATACATTGAAACCCTAAAAGGAATTTCATTTAGTATTCCAGTCAATAAAACTGTGGCATTGGTAGGTGAATCGGGCAGTGGCAAGTCAGTGACATCGTTGGCGATTATGGGGCTTTTGCCGATGGGTCAAAGTCAGGTAGATGCACAAAGTCACATTGTCTTTGAAGGCAAAGATTTACTCAAACTGCCCCACAAAGAAATGCGAAACATTTGTGGTAAAGACATTGCCATGATTTTTCAGGAACCCATGTCTTCACTCAACCCTGTGTTTACAGTCGGTGATCAAATTATTGAAGTGTTGCGTTTACATATGGGAATGGGGCGTAAACAAGCACGGCTAAGAGTGCTGGAATTACTGAAAGAAGTGGGTATTCCATCGCCAGAAACCAAAATCAATGCTTATCCGAATGCGCTTTCGGGTGGTCAGCAACAGCGAGTTATGATTGCGATGGCGATTGCCTGCGAACCCAAATTATTGATTGCTGATGAACCTACAACTGCCTTAGATGTAACAATTCAAAAGCAGATTATTGATTTATTAGAATCTTTAAGACAACGCCGTAAAATGTCCATGCTATTCATTACTCATGATCTAGCATTGGTCGGTGAAATTGCCGATGAAGTGATTGTGATGCGTCATGGGCAAATACGGGAACATGGTCATGTGGAACAAGTATTAAAAAATCCGCAAGACGTGTATACACGTGCGCTATTACATTGTCGTCCACAACTTGCAAGCCGTCCTGTTCGTTTACCTGTAATTAATGATTTTATACGTCAGGACGGTGATGCACTTTTCGCTCAAGATTTTGTGGTTGATGATCTTGTGCAGCGGGAAAGAGGAATTCGTGGTAATGAGCACATTATTCTGGAAGTGAATGAACTGAGAAAAAGCTTTTATAGCCGAAAAGGACTATTTGCTAAAGATGAAGTTCCAGCAGTAAAAGGCGTGTCTTTTAAACTGGCCAAAGGAAAAACACTGGGTTTGGTGGGTGAATCTGGGTCGGGGAAAACCACTGTTGGTTTATTACTCATGCGTCTACATGAAGCGACAGGTGGCGAGGCATTCATTGATGGAAAAGATATCCTGAAAATGACCGATAAAGAGTTTGCCAAGTATCAACGTAAAATCCAGATTATTTTCCAGAATCCGTATGCATCGTTGAATCCACGATTTACCATTGGGCAAATTTTAATTGAACCGATGCAAATTCATAAGATTGGCAAGGATGATGCCGAACGGAAACGAATGGCATTGGAGTTGCTTGAACGTGTGAGTTTACCTGCGCAAGCCTATGACCGTTATCCACATGAATTTTCAGGTGGACAACGACAACGGATTGCAATTGCCAGATGTCTAACTTTAAAACCCGAGATATTAATTTGTGATGAGTCGGTGTCTGCTCTGGATGTATCTGTACAAGCACAAGTGTTAAACCTGTTACAAGATTTACAGGATGAATTTGGGTTAAGTTATATTTTCATTTCTCATGATTTATCCGTTGTGAAATATATTTCAGATCAAGTGATGGTTATGAATCATGGAGAAGTGGTTGAAATTGCGAATTCAGATGAACTTTATGCGAATCCGCAACATGATTATACCAAACGTTTGTTAGGTGCCATTCCGCAAGGCATAACACCATAAATACAATGGCTAAACAGGCGATACTTGTTGAACTAGGAAAGAAACAGTTTAGGGGCTTTCCTGATCTTCATTAAAAATGGTGTTATATTATTAATTGAGGGCATGACAACATTCTTACTGCGTATGTAAGTAAGATGAAATTTAAATTTTCTAATGAAATGAATGAATAACGATAGGGCATATGTCAACTACATCCACACCAACGTATCATCTTTTCTGGGTGATTTTATCGCTCGCGATAGGCGGTTTCTGCATAGGTACGACTGAGTTTCTGGCAATGGGGCTGATTCAGGAAATTGCAAAAGATCTGCGTATCTCTGTACCAGATGCAGGACATTTAATTAGTGCTTATGCACTCGGTGTTACCATCGGTGCGCCGATTATTGCAATTTTATGTGCACGAATACCCAGAAAAAA
>JASGGM010000114.1:0-7738 GCA_047605045.1 Acinetobacter sp.
GGGAAAGACCCGAAACAACTGAGCAGTTATCGTTGTCAATAAACTGACTCACTGGCATTCGCTGAACGCGTCATCAGCGAATGCTGTGCTATTCAAAAAATCTAATCAAGAAAAAAGGAACTGAATATGACTTCTAATACCAACGCACTGCCACCTATTCATCATTTGCTGGGTGGGCACAACATTCAATGGAATGCAAACAAAACCGAACTGAGTATTCATTACATTGCATTGGATAGTTTTACCAACCCACGTGGTACTGTTGAAGGTGGCATGCTCTGTGCCATGTTAGATGACATTATGGGCGTATTTGCTCACCTCGCCAATCAAGGCAAAGCGGCGACGACGATTAGCCTGAATACCGATTTTCTGCGTCCATGTCTGGTGGGTGAAGTGGTCACACGCTGCCGCTTTATTAAACAAGGAAAAACTATTTTAAATATTGAAAGTGAAGCATGGCAGCAAGACAAGTTGATTGCACGTAGTACTGCAAATTTTATGGTGCTGACTCCCTCTTCGTAGCTTTTGAAAGGCTGAACTTGATCGCTATATGTATACAAGCTTGTACGGTAGCTTGATCGGTAACATGATCGCTTGCTTGAGCGGTACTTTAATTATCAGCATTTGAACTCAGCCAATATTACGTCTGAAATTGTTCCTTTATCAAAAGAAGCGATTCAGTTTTTTAAATCCATTCAGCTTGATCGCCAACCGCAAAGCTATATTCTCGTGGGGATTACCAGAGGTCTAGTAACACATATTCTTACCCACAAACCACCGAATGAAGTTAAAACTACTTATATATAAGAAGTTTATCTTGAAAAAAGAAAGGTTTGATGGCTAATTGGGCTGAGTTTGGCATTTTCTAAATTACAGGTTATTTATCGTTTTCATATTTATATGTTAAAATTTTCGTCTATACACTGGACTTTTATTTTGAGTAGATACGATGTTAAATACTTTTGAAAAAAAGAAACAATATATTCAAGAAACCCGTTTAAAAAACTATCAAGCAAGTCTAGTGCTTGAAGGTTATCAGGTATCTTCAGCTCAACCCGCACTGACAAAATCACAATTACTAAAAAAATATCAACAAAGCAATAAAGGCTAAGAGCGTCATGGATAAATATAGTGCTTCTGGCGATCAACTATACTGTTATCCTGACACTAATATACTAAAAAATAAATTAAATATTAAAAATCAAAAGCTACTATCCCAAGCTGAAAAAGACTTTTCTGAACTTGCTATTTCCCAAATAGAATACACAAACCCACCTTATGATTTAAATTATCTAAAATCTATCCATTTTCAATTATTTTCAGATGTATATGTCTGGGCTGGTGAACTTAGACAAGTCGATATTTCGAAGGGTGATACTCGCTTCTGTACTTTTCCCCGTATTGAAATTGAAGCCAATAAAATTTTTAAAAATCTTGAGCAACAAAATTACTTTCAACAGTTAGATCAACTAGAATTTATTGAAAAAATTGCTGACCTGTATTGTGAACTTAATATTATCCATCCTTTCAGAGAAGGCAATGGACGTACTCAACGTATCTTTTTTGAACACCTTTTTGCCTTCTGTGGTTATGGTGTTGACTGGTCAAAAGTACCTAGTCAAGAGGTTTGGATTGAAGCCAACATTGCTGGTTATTACTGCAATTTAAATAGCTTAGTTCAAATATTTAAACTTTGCATTATTACTGAGGCATAAACATTGAAATTAGGCACAATCATCGACACTGTAAAGGCTTGTTTTTTATTATGAATAAAACCATTGAATCCCCTAAAGAACCTCGTATCAGTGTCGCACCCATGATGGACTGGACAACGCGTGACTACCGTTATTTTGCACGATTGTTTAATCCCAACATTGTGCTCTATACCGAAATGGTTACTACGGGCGCAATTCTATTTGGTGATGCAAAACGCCACCTCGATTTCAATCAACAAGAACACCCGATTGTGTTGCAATTGGGCGGCTCAAATCCGCAAGATTTAGCCACCTGTAGCAAAATGGCACAAGACTGGGGCTATGATGAAATTAATTTAAATGTGGGCTGTCCCAGCGATCGGGTACAAAACAATAAAATTGGTGCATGTTTAATGGCTGAACCCCATTTGGTCGCCGACTGCATCGCAGTCATGCAACAAGCCGTGACGATTCCTGTTCATGTCAAACATCGTATTGGCATTGACGATATGCAGTCCTATGAAGAAATGCTGCATTTCGTCGATACCGTTGCGCAAACAGGATGCACACATTTTGTGGTGCATGCGCGTATCGCCATTTTGCAAGGTTTATCCCCAAAAGAAAATCGTGAAGTACCGCCGTTGCGCTATGAGGATGTCTATCGTTTAAAACGTGAACGTCCTCATTTAAGCATTGAAATCAATGGCGGTATTAAAACCCTCGCCGAAACGCAGCAACACTTACAACATGTCGATGGCGTGATGATTGGACGTGAAGCCTATCATAATCCCTATGTATTGGCGGAATTGGGGCAATTGTGGAATCTGGAAGCTCCCGATCGTTTTGATATTATGGAACAGATGCTGCCGTATATTCAGCAACGTCTTGCCGAGGGAGCACCGTTGTCGATTATCACGCGTCATATTCTAGGCTTATTCCAGAATTTACCAGGTGCACGGAAATGGCGACAGGCTTTAAGTGGTGGCAATGCCAAACAGTTCAGTGATGTCACTCAAGCCATTGAAAATATGAAACAAGCGATTATACGTACTGAAGCCTATATCGCAGAGCATCACACAGATTAAATTTTAAACACGCTTGCAATTTTGTATTGGGGGGGAATCGATGAAACTTTTTCAGGGTTGGACACTGTTCGAAAAAATTTGGTTACTGGTCTTTGGCTGTATTCAAATTATTCTGTTTTTCTGGTGGCAACAAACAGCCATCGATTTCATTTGTGCCATTGCCAATATGTTATGCGTGGTTCTGGTGGCCAAAGGTCGCATGGAAAACTTTTTCTTTGGCATCATTGCAACCAGTCTATATGCTTATATTTCTTTTAAAAATCAAATTTATGGCGAAGCCATGCTCAGTGGCTTGTTCTACTTCCCCATGCAGTTCATTGGTTTATATTTCTGGTTAAAGCATAAAAATAAAACCGTAGAACAGCAAAGTGATATCCACATTAAAAAATTATCTGTTCGTGGCTGGATCATCATGTTAAGCACAGTGCTGATTTGTGCTTTTGCGTATGCAGAATTATTGGCCTATTTAAATGCCCAACAAGTTCGTCTGGATTCCTTTACCGTGGTGATTTGTATTGTGGCGCAAATTCTGATGACCATGCGTTATTCTGAACAATGGTTCTTGTGGATTAGTTCCAATGTACTCGGCATGATTATTTGGGCCATTGCAGGAAACCATGCCATGTTAATGATGACTTGTGCATCGTTGTTCAATTCATTATATGGTTGGTATAACTGGCATAAACAAGCCACACATCATGCTCTGCAACCCATTGCATCCAACAACCATGAACAGCAAGCCAAACTTGATGCGTCATAGCATGAGATCGTATTTCGAATTTAGCTTAACATTAACGTCTTTCAAATCAGGAGGCACCATCGCCTCCGAACCGTTGGGGATGATAGAACCTTAGCTAAAGGTTCTATCATACGAATGATTGTTTATCATCCTTTAAAATTTATATTGCACATTTAAACTTAAAGTTCTTGGCGCACCTTGCGTAACGACACTGGCTGCTGCCAGCCAATATTTTTTATCAAAAATATTGTTTAATTCTGCACGATAAATAATGGGATGATTCCCAAGTAAAGTCTGATAACTTGTACCGACACTGACCGTCGAATATGACTTAGCCCGCACCGTATTCGGTACCGTAATATAAGCTTGCGCCACATAATTATAATTTGCATGAATGTTTAAGCCTGGAATTGCAAGAATGTCTTTGTCTATCCCAAAAACACCCTGAAAACCTGGCACACCCGCAGCTTCATCATCTAAAACACTGGTGGCACCTTTGGTATATTTGGAGTCAATCCATGAGCCACCTGCATTGATATTTAAACTCGGAACAGGCTTATACGCACCATTGATAGAAAATCCATTAAAACGAACCACCCCATCGTTGGTATAGATATTATCTGACGCGGCATAACCAGCACCTCGCTCTACCCGAAATAAGGCAGATTTAAGCGACCAGTTCTGATGTTCACTTTTAATTCCCACCTCATATTGTTTACTTTTAATTGGCGCCAGTTGTGTTCCAGAATTTGCATAGGTGGTTCCTACAGTACCACCATCTTCCTGTGCTTCGATATAACTGGTATATAAGGTGGTATCTGGTCTTAAATTAAATAATAACGCATAGGTGGGTGATAATGGTCGCTTATGATAGGCGGACTTGAATGCCCCTGACACATAATAGTTATTATTGAGATAATCGGTTTTACGTAGTCCTAATAACAATGACCACTTGCCAAGACTGACCGTATCACTTAAAAATGCAGAAGTCGTATACCAGTTAGAAATCCTAAACGTTCCTTTGGAAGACGTACCATCGTAGCCCAGTCCCAACGATGAATTATAAATGTTGCCCGCTGGATAACTGGAGGTATACATATAATTCTGCCCACCGACATACGTTGCAGGATTTTGAGAGGTATCCCCCACCCCCAACTGTCTGGTTTGCGTGGTATATTGCAATCCACCTACAAATTTATGTTTCAACCAGCCCGTCTGAAAACTTCCTTCTAATACAGAAAGATAATCATCAAATGTTAATGTTGGTTGATAATAACGATTCAGGCCAACGTTAAAATCGCCTTGCGCATTTCTTAAGTACAACGTTTCAAAACGCGTTTCTATACGTTTGACAGTATGGGAATAACTATTCGATAACGTCCAGTGATCGTTAATGGTCCAAATAAGCCCCGCGGCCGTTGTCCATACTTTCGAGTTATAATAATCAACACCAGGATATTGTGAAAGATTCTTACGCCCACTAATCGCTGTGGGCAGGCTAGCACCACTGAAGGCATAACTTCCAGATGATGCGATTGCAAGAGATGCCTGATTGCCTGTCAAATCGCGTTCCTGATACATACCATTGACATAGCCATACAACGATGGCGTCAATTGTGCATCTAAATATAATGAAGCTGCCTGACGATCTACTTTCGTTCCGTTATAAGCTTCACCTTTTTCATTCACTAAATTAAAACGATAACTAAAGCGCTTATCTTGCCCAAACTTTCCACCAACATCGATATGTTGACTAAAAATTGAATCAGACGAATATCCCACATTCACAGACAATGTCTTTTCGTTGGTTGGCTTTTTAGAAACATAATTGACAATGCCTCCTGGCGCACCAAATCCATATAAAAAGCCTGTTGCTCCTGCAAGCAGCTGCACCTGATCAAACAGTTCAAGCGGCATTTCCACACCCTGCATCTGGAAAGGGTGACCATCAATTTTGTAATTATTGACAAAATCGAGGGGAATACCACGTACCGTTAATGCATATGCACTCTGTAAATAAGTACTCCCTGTTGCAGAAACACCCGCCTCGCCTTCAAAGAGTTTAGAAATACTTTTGGCTTGTTTCTTTTCTATGTCTTTACTGCTAACTGTTTTAGTGGAAAAAGGAGTCTGTAAGTCGGTTCGAGACCCCAATGCCCCTGCTGTCACAACTTGTCGTTTCGTTTTTGCTGTGACTGTAACAGCATCTAATTGACGTACATCCTCATCTTCATTTTGTGATGCCTTGCCCGTCGTGTGCTTCTGTTGTTGAGTTAAAGATTCTGCTGCCTGAGCAGTGGACAGACCGCCCCAACCCAATGCTGCAATGAATATCCCCAACGTCAGTCGACTCAGTCGTAATCTATTCGGTGGAACCGTATCATCTATTGCTACCCATATCTGCCGCATAACAAAAATTTCCTAATTGTTTATTTTTGTTATTTTTAATGAGATAAGCGTATAACACAGTCTTTCAGTCGACAGTTTCTAGCGAATAAAATGATTTTTATATTCTTAAAAAGTATTTAATCTAAGAACACCTCACAAAAAAAGGAAGCGTCTTCGATTTAATTTGTTAGAAAATATGTCAGTTTTAAAGCACAGAACATCTATATAGACCCAAAGTAATCATTACGTCGTCGGGCATGGCTTATCTAAGTTTTTCAATATTTAGACATTTATTCTAGAGATACTTGGAATTTCATCACATTCATCCTAATACTGACCATAAGCAAAGATGCTCACATTTGCCAGTTCAACAGTGATGTTATTACATTCTATAAACAAAATTTTAAGAATCGATTATTAGTATTTGGGAGTCCCACAAATAAGGTGGTTAATTTAAATATGAAAAACTGTAGTGTAATCGAGATTTCAACATGATGTACGATGGACATTTTTCAGATCAATCTTATGCATATCAACCGTCTCATCAGGCCACGATTGTTGTTTCACACAATCCACCACCCACGCCTAGCTTACTGCAACAAATCAATGCAGAAGCAGCATCTCTTGCACAGAGTGTTGGGTTTAATGTAGACAAGTTTATTGAGAAATTAGAAAGTGTACGCTCGACGCGTAGCCATGCCAGATGTGCAAGAAGCATTCGCATTGCACTGGAATCGGCAGGTGCAAATGTTCAGGATCATCCTATCGCTGCATCAGATTGGGGAAATACGCTTAAAAAAATTGGTTATAAGCAAATTAACCCAGCATTCGACCAACCACAGGTTGGCGATATTTACATTATTCACCGTACTCGAAACCATATTTATGGACATATCGCAGGCTATACAGGCAGCGAATGGGTTTCTGATTTTAAACAAAGTTCTTACGATGTCTATAACAATGACAATGTGACTTACAGCTATTACCGACTAGAACAGTCTAGCTAAGTCTTAAACATCGTGAATTTAATGAGGTGATTCTCGCACTGCAATCACCTCATTGAATTTGTTGTTTCGCATCTAATTTCTTTAATACTTCTGCAACAGCAATCATGGCAAAACTTGAAGTCACGACAACTGCTGAACCGTATCCACCACAACGCAAGCCTGCGCTCGGATTAAACTGTACATCACTTGCTTGCGCTGATAACTGATTTTGAGCAATGTCACATGCAGCGGCGTTAGAAAATGGATTATCAATTGAATAAACACAGGTAATGCCAAACTTTTCTTTTGGCTTTTTACAAATCCCTTTGCTTCGAAGTTGTGCCCTAAGCTTGGCTAGCATCGGATCTTGTTCAGTTTTAGACAAGTCTGCCACCCGAATTTTGAGTGGATCGAGTTTACCACCAGCCCCACCTGACACAATCAACGGAATTTTATTAAACCGACAATGCAACATTAAAGCCAGTTTGGCTTTCACATCATCAATGCAATCTAGCACCACATCAGGTGTGTTACTCAACAGTTCCTGCACGTTGTCAGGGCTCAGAAAATCATCAATGACCTGAATCTGTATTCTTGGGTTAATTTCTCGACATCGCGCTGCCATCACGGCGGCTTTTTCATGACCTAGGGTCGAGGTTAAAGCAGGTAATTGCCGATTGATATTCGATGCAGCCAACACATCCATATCAATCAATGTCAGCCGCCCAATCCCTGTCCGTGCCAACGCCTCTACCGCCCAACTGCCAACTCCGCCCACGCCAATCACCATCACATGGCTTTTTTCGTAGTGTTGGAATGATGATTCACCATAAATTTTGGCCGTGC
>JASGGM010000115.1:0-7692 GCA_047605045.1 Acinetobacter sp.
GTTTTGCAGGACATCCTGGCTGGTTTTGGATGTTTATGATAGAGGGGTTACTTGCAGTTGTAGCAGGCGTGATTGTATTTTGGTATTTAGACAATAGTCCTGATACAGCACGATTTTTAAATAGTAATGAAAAACAAATACTTAAATACAAGTTGCAAAGTGAAGAACAAGTTAAAATACACTCAACTTTATTGGGAGCTTTACGCAATATTCAAGTTTGGCATTTAGCTCTGATTTATATGACAATTCAAATTTCTGTGTATGGTTTGATTTTTTTCTTACCTACGCAAGTTGCGGAATTGTTGGGAGAAAAAGTCGGCTTTAAAGCATCCATAGTTGCAGCATTGCCTTGGATTGCAGCGCTTCTCGGAACTTATTACATACCACGCTATTCAGATCGTACCGGTCAACGAGTGCCATTGGTTATTTTTACGCTTATCCTTGCAGGTTTAGGCATAACTTGTTCAGCAGTATTTAATCCACTATTTTCAATTATTGCTTTATGTTTTGCGGCAATTGGATGCATTGCTGTACAACCTATTTTTTGGACAATTCCGACACAAATGCTGACAGGTACTGCGTTAGCAGGTGGAATTGGTTTTATTAATATGTTTGGTGCTTTTGGCGGTTTTCTTGCACCAATCATTCGTGTTAAAGCGGAATTATTGTTTAACAATCAGATTGCAGGTTTGGCTCTCATTGGGAGTGTTGCTTTTATTGGAACAATATGTGTCCTGCTTTTACCTGTGACTCAAACAAAAAAGACAAATCACCACTTAATGAATTGAGGAACGTAAATGAAATTTATAAATCGATTTAAACAAGGCATTTCAAGCAAACAAGTCCAGTATGGTTTGTGGCTCAGCACAACATCTTCTTATATCGCTGAAATTGCTGCCACATCTGAATATGACTGGTATCTCATCGATGGTGAACATGCACCAAACACGACCCAAGATATTTATCAGCAATTACAGGCGCTTCAACCTTATTCTGGTCATGCAGTTGTACGTGTAGTTGAAGGTTCAAAAGCCAATATTAAACAAGCGCTGGACATTGGTGCACAGACTTTGCTCATTCCCATGGTGGATACTGCCGAACAGGCCCAAAACGTGGTCTTGGCAACCCGTTATCCTCCTTTTGGGCATCGTGGTGTAGGGGCGAGTGTGGCCCGTGCTGCACGTTGGGGGCGGGTTCCCAATTATATGCAAAACGCCAGTGGTGATATTTGTATTCTGATTCAAGTAGAAAGTAAAACGGCCGTGGAAAATTTAGATAGCATCTTAAAAGTCGAAGGAATAGACGGCATTTTTATTGGACCTGCCGATTTATCTGCATCTTTAGGTTATCCCGATCAAGCCGATCATCCTGAAGTACAGAATATTATTCAGCAATGTATTCAGAAAATTAATGCATCTGGCAAGGCTTCAGGATTTCTCGCGCCTGATCCAACAATTGCCAAAAAAATAATCGAATGGGGGGCAACTTTTGTGGCAATTGGAGTCGATACCATGCTTTACACTCAGGCATTAGATGAGCGCTTAAAGTTGTTTAAACCCAACAATAGCACCAATGAAGTGAAATCAAGTTACTAAAACGAGATGACTCAACACGCGTAAAAGGAAAGACACGATGACATTAGAACGCTATCAAAATTATATTAATGGTCAGTTTGTTGCATCTACGGATCATTTTGCAGTGGAAAACCCAGCGAATCAGGACGTATTGGCTTATATTCCAAGTGCGACACCATCTGATGTAGATGCAGCGCTTGATGCTGCCTCTCAAGCACAAAAAGCATGGGCAAGAAAAACGGCGATAGAACGAGCGCAATATCTAAAGAAAATTGCCAATAAAATTCGTGAGAATGTACCACGTTTAGCGCGCATTCTTGTCGAAGAGCAAAGTAAAGTGACTTCACTTGCAGAAGTTGAGGTGAACTTCACCGCAGATTATTTAGACTACATGGCAGAGTGGGCTCGTCGTTTAGAAGGTGAAATCATTCAAAGCGATCGAGCAAATGAAAATATTTTTTTATTTAGAAAACCCTTAGGCGTTGTTGCAGGGATTCTACCTTGGAACTTCCCATTCTTCTTAATCGCTCGCAAAATGGCACCGGCATTACTTACAGGTAATACCATTGTGATTAAACCAAGCGAAGAGACACCAATAAACTGCTTTGAGTTTGCCAAACTCGTTGCAGAAACGGATTTACCGGCAGGTGTATTTAATGTCGTAGGTGGAAAAGGCGAAGTCGGTGGCTTACTTTCAGCAAGTGATAAAGTCGACATGATTAGCTTTACAGGAAGTGTAGGCACAGGCAGCCGTATACAAGCAGCTTCAGCCCCCAATATTACAAAACTAAATCTAGAGCTTGGTGGAAAAGCACCAGCAATTGTTCTTAACGATGCCAATCTCGATTTAGCAGCGAATGCCATTTGGAATTCACGTGTTATTAATACAGGCCAAGTCTGTAATTGTGCAGAGCGCGTCTATGTACAACGTGGGGTTGCAGATCAATTTATTGAAAAAGTGACAACATTAATGCAAAGCACACAATATGGCGATCCAAGCAAAATTAATGGCCTACATATGGGGTCATTAATTAATCAACAAGGATTAAGCAAAATTGATGCACAAGTCAAACAAGCCGTTGAGCAAGGTGCACAAGTTGTAACAGGTGGCAGTATTGCCAATCTTGGACAGGGGTATCACTACCAACCCACAGTACTGACGAATTGTAATAACAGCATGGATATTTTACGCCGAGAAATTTTTGGACCAGTGCTGCCGATTGCTATTGTTGATGATTTAGACCAAGCGATTGAATATGCAAACGACTGTGAATATGGTTTGACTTCATCAATTTTTAGTCAAAACATTAACGCTGTAATGCAAGCATGTCGAGAGTTGTCATTTGGTGAAACGTATGTAAATCGAGAGCACTTTGAGGCGATGCAAGGTTTCCATGCAGGTGTTAGAAAATCGGGTGTTGGTGGTGCAGATGGTAAACATGGTTTGTATGAATATACCCATACTCATGTTGTTTATATGCAGAGCTAAAGCGTAAAAAATGTTTAATTAAAACCAATGCGTTTAATTAAACATAAAAATGAATAATTTATAGCATCAGTGACAAGGAAGTCCGTGCTGTAAATTGATTAAAAAATACAGACATTCTCTGTGTCTGCAATACTTCGCGATAAGGAAATCGAACATGCTCCAACCTCAATATATTGTAGATAGCCATATTCATTTATTTGATGTTTCTCGAGCGGAAGGCGTTCCTTGGCCAGTTGCAGGCGATTTAATTTATCAAACCTATCTTGCAGATGATGTTGAAAATGCTTTGATGCCATTAAAGGTTAATAAGGCTATTGCAGTTGAAGCAAGCGCTTGGTTTACAGATAACCAATGGTTGCTTAGTCAAGTGAATCAATCAGACTTCTATGCAGGTTGTGTGGGCAATTTAGACATTAATCGTCCTGAGTTTAGCCAACAATTTGAAAAGTTTAAAAATCAAAAAAAATATCTTGGAATTCGTTACGGGAATTTGTGGAACCGTAACTTAAAACAAATTTGTACCCAGCAATCAGTATTACAGCATCTAAAACAATTGGCACAAGCCAATAAATCTTTAGATGTTGCTAATCCAGATATTGAGTTACTGGAGGCCGTATTAAGTATTAAACAGCAATTACCTGAACTTAGCATCATTATTGATCATTTGCCAAATATCCAATTGGATGATGCTGAGCAATTACAATATTTAAACTTGATTCAACAGCTTGCTCAGATGGAAAACACGTACGTTAAATTTTCTGAAATTGTGCAGTTAAAACATGCTCAACAATGCTTTGATGTTGCGTTATATCGTCAAGCGTTAGATCAAATTGTTGAGTGCTTTGGAGTGTCAAAATTGATGTTTGGTAGCGATTATCCAAATAGTGAGTATTTAGGGCCTGTAAAAAATATTATGCAATTGGTACAGGACTATTGCGCAGGAATGTCACAAACAGAAGTAGATCAATTGTTTTATCAAACAGCAATAAAAGCATATTCATTAACGATAGAAGTTGAGGCGGAATAATGCAAATTATAGCCAATAGAATGCAAGTGAATGCGGGACAAGAAGCTGAATATAAGCGACGTCATGATGAGATTTGGCCGGAATTAGCACAGTTATTAAAAGCAAAAGGCGTTCATGAATATCGCATATTTTTAGATGAAGAAACATGCGCATTATTTGCCATATTAATGGTGGAAAATCGCGAAAGTTTAAATGATCTTCCATCACATCCAGTTATGCAAAAGTGGTGGGCATATATGAAAGATATTATGCCGTCAAATTCAGATTTTTCACCAGTTAGTGTCGAGTTAAAAGAGGTGTTTTATCTTCCATAAATTAATAAGGAGATTGATATGGAACTGATTATCTTGGGTGTATTTTTACACTTTATCGGTGGGTTTGCATCAGGAAGTTTTTATATTCCATATAACAAAGTTCGTGGTTGGAGTTGGGAAAGTTATTGGATTGTAGGTGGTTTATTCTCATGGTTAATCGTGCCTGCAATTGCTGCTTATTTAACGGTTCCTGATTTTTTTGACATCATTGTAACAGCTGATTCTAAAACCTTATTGTGGACGTATGCTTTCGGAGTTTTATGGGGGATTGGTGGTTTAACATTTGGTTTAACCATGCGTTATTTGGGTTTGTCATTGGGTATGTCGATTGTATTGGGATTGTGTTCTGTATTTGGGGCAATTATTCCACCTATTTACAACGATTTATTTACTACACAAACAGAAAACACCTTCACTGCATTAATGCATAGTCATGGTGGTAGTTTGATCCTACTCGGTGTAATCGTCACGATTGTTGGGATTTCAATTTGTGGTAAAGCAGGCATGATCAAAGAGCGTGAAGTGCCTGATGAAACAAAAAAAGCGTCAGTAAAAGAATTCTCTTTATCTAAAGGTTTAACGGTTGCAATTATCTCTGGTGTATTAAGTGCATGCTTCAGCTTTGGTATTTCAGCAGGTAGGCCACTTGCAGATATGGCTTTAGCGCATGGTACAAATAGTTTATTTCAAAATAATGTGACGTTTATTTTAATTATGTGGGGTGGGTTAACCACCAATGCAATTTACTGCGTCATCTTGAATCTTAAAAATAAAAGTTACATCGATTATACCAACACATCTACACCATTATTATTGAACTACCTACTTGTCGCGATTGCAGGAACATTGTGGTATCTACAATTTTTCTTCTACGGTATGGGGGAAAGTCGTTTACATAATGATGCAAGCTCATGGATTTTACATATGTCATTTATTATTTTGACATCGAATTTATGGGGTTTCTACTTTGGTGAGTGGAAAGGTACATCGGTCAAAAATCGTAAATTGATTTATTTAGGCATATTCGTGATTTTCATTTCAGTATGTTTGGTTGGATATGGCAACTATCTGAATCATCACCAATAGGGAGTAAGAAATGTTATTAAAGGATAAAGTTGTGGTTATTACAGGTGCATCACGCGGGATTGGACGTGCTGCTGCTTTAGAGTGTGCCAAACAAGGTGCAGATGTGGTAATTGCGCATAGTGGTCGTCCATCAGGTAACGATGCCGCCAAAATTCTGATTCAGGAAATTCAGGCGATGGGTTGTCGTGCAATTGATGTAGGTGCAGATTCTGCAAATTTAGATACGGGTGAATTGATTATTCATGAAGCAGTAAAAGCTTTTGATAGAGTTGATGTATTTGTGAATAACGCAGGCATTTGCCCATTTCATTCATTTCTGGATATGCCAAAAGATGTTTACATGCAAACGGTAAATACCAACTTAAATGGTGCTTACTTTGCTGTACAGGCAGCAGCAAATCAAATGAAAAAGCAGGGTACAGGTGGTTCTATTATTGCAGTTAGTTCAATTAGTGCATTAGTCGGTGGTGGCATGCAAACTCATTACACACCAACCAAAGCAGGCTTACTATCATTAATGCAATCTTGTGCAGTGGCATTGGGTGAATATGGTATTCGGTGCAATGCAGTCTTACCAGGAACAATTGCGACAGATATCAATAAAGAAGATTTAGCAGACAAAGAAAAGTTTGACTATATGTCAAGCCGTACTTGTTTGGGGCGTTTGGGTGTCCCTGAGGATATCGCAGGTCCAATCGTATTCTTGGCATCTGATATGGCACGTTATGTGACTGGCGCATCCTTGTTAGTTGATGGTGGTTTATTCGTAAATTTACAGTAAGTGTTGATTATTTTTAGGGATTAAAAGATGAAAAAAAATTTATTGAAGAAAATGGTAATAGCTTCTGTTGTTGCGTTCAGTGGTTTGAGTTCAAATCTTACATTTGCAACAGAAGCATTTGACCCACAAAGCCCATGGATGCTTGGAGATTGGAGTGGTAAACGTACTGAATTGAAAGATAAAGGTTATAACTTTACTTTAGGTTATACAGGTGATTACGCAATTGTATTAGGCTCAGAAAAAGGCAGTGGACATCAAAGCGCATATGCAGATCAAATCAATTTTGCAGTAGATTTTGATTTGGCTAAAATTTTGAACTGGAGCGATACTGAAGCACGAATTAACATCACAAAACGTGGTGGTAATGCACTACAAAATGAATCTGATGCTTTAAATGGTCAAATGTCACAAGTGCAAGAAATTTATGGCCGTGGACAAACTTTCCGTTTAACTGAACTTTATATTAAAAAGAAATTTTTTAATGGCAAGTTAGATCTTAAAGTGGGACGTTTTGGTGAAACTTATGACTTTAGTTCAATGGATTGCGAATTCATGAACGTTGCCATTTGTGGTAGCCAATTCGGTAATTGGGCAAATTCCCCTGCACTAGGTGGTTCAGATTGGCTAAATGGCCCAGTTAGTGCTTGGGCATTACGGGCTAAATATAATATTTCACCAGTACTATTCGCTCAAATTGGTGTCTATGAGCATAATCTAGATAACTTAAAACGTAGTCAGGGTTTTAATTTAGAAATGAATGGTGATGGTGTTGTTATTCCAGTAGAAGTAGTTTGGAGTCCATTGGTCAATAACTTACCAGGCATCTATCGTGTAGGTTATTACACGACTACATTTAAAGAAAAAAATGCTGATGATAGTTCAAGTGATCATAAGCAGGGCGCATGGTTTCATGCTAAACAACAAGTTACTAGCTTTAAAGGTGATGATAAGCGTGGTTTAAGCTTGGCATTACAGGTTGGTGCTTATGATGCGAGCAATAATGGTCCAATTAAAGACTATCAGACAGTTGCAGCTACTTTCAAAGGTTTATTCGATTTACGTAAAAATGATGAAATTGGTGTCGGTTTAACAAAATTAACAGGAAATACAAAATATAATTCCGAATATGGTTCGGAATATGATGCTGAAATCTATTACGCATATCGCTATGCACCATGGTTAACCATTCGTCCTAATATTCAATATGTAAAAAATATTGGTGGTAATAAGGATAAAGGTGATGCTTGGGTAGGTGGTGTAAAATTTGATTTAAACTTTTAGAGCCAGCGTTCTCCCATCTTGAAATACTATTAATTTTAATTTCAAAACGGAACATTAAAAAAAGCCCCCATCTTTCGATGAGGGCTTTTAAAATCTGGAGCGGGAAACGAGACTCGAACTCGCGACCCCAACCTTGGCAA
>JASGGM010000116.1:0-7662 GCA_047605045.1 Acinetobacter sp.
ATTGAGCTGTTTTAAGAATGCTTCATCCATATGGAATTTTTCACCGAGCATTTCCGTCACACGCGTGTAATACAGCCCTTTCATTTTAGCTTGTAAGGCGTAGTCTGCGGGAATACTTTGAGCATATGGCCCTTTCAAATCCTGTTCTGTAATGGTGTACTCTACAAAAGCAGGTTTTGTTTGTTTAGAGACAAGGGCATTCCAAGTGTCTTGATCTAATTCACCTGTAGCACGTAAACCATTCATTTGTTGAAATGAAGCCAATGCTTTAAGTGTATTCTTGCCACTGGTACCATCAATGGCGCCAGGAGAAGCATGTGCATTATTTAGCATCACTTGGGCACGTGCATAGACTGGAAATTGGCCTTTGCCGATATTTTCGTACCATTCGATGTTATTTAAATTATTGAGTGTCCATGCAGTTTTAGTGCTTGGTACAGCTGTATTGTGTGGTTGATCACTCACGCGATCGATATGTTCAGCTGTATTTGTTACCTGATTTAAATTATTTTGCTCTTGTGCAGAAATTTGAGCTTCGGAACTTGCCACCGGCGTAGACGCTGGTTCAGATGCATTAACACCCATCACCTGAGAAGCAGCTTGTGTATCCAGCTGTAATGGATCAATAGGGTCTTGGACAGGTGCAGATGCGACTTTTTGTGGATTTAACGATTGCTCTGCATGAGAAGCTGCAAAAGCAGAATTTAGCATGAGGTAGCTTAAACTCACAGCTAGAAATGAGCGAACAAACATTGAATTTAACCTTATTATAGATCTGTGACAAAAACGGAATCAGTATTACAGAAATTACATAAGCTTGCATTAAATATTTAGTAACTGTAACAAAATGTTTGTTGAAACAATGTGAAGATTGGACATCGATTTGAATTAAATTAGTCCATCAAAAGCTGTGTCTTTTTGATATGATGAAGCACTTTTACAGAATAATGGAAAAAGCATGACGGCTTTAAAAAATGATCGTTTTTTGCGTGCTTTGTTACAGCAACCTGTTGATACAACACCCGTATGGATGATGCGCCAAGCAGGTCGTTATTTACCAGAGTACCGTGCAACGCGTGCTCAAGCAGGTGATTTTCTCTCTTTATGTAAAAATAAAGACTTTGCATGTGAAGTGACTTTACAACCGTTACGCCGTTATGCCTTAGATGCTGCAATTCTATTTTCAGATATTTTAACGATACCCGATGCTTTAGGGCTTGGTTTGTATTTTGAAACAGGGGAAGGGCCAAAATTCCATAAAACGATTCGAACAGAGCAAGATGTTGCACAGTTACCTCGGCTCAATGCGAATGCGGACTTAGATTATGTGATGTCAGCTGTCAGCACCATTCGCAATGCTTTAAATGGTGAGGTGCCACTCATTGGCTTTTCAGGTAGTCCATGGACATTGGCAACCTATATGGTTGAGGGTGGATCAAGCAAGGAATTTCGATTTACCAAGCAAATGATGTATGCCCAACCAGAAGTCTTACATGCATTACTGCAACATTTGGCAGAGTCTGTGATCGATTATTTAAATGCACAGATTGATGCGGGTGCACAAGCGATACAAATATTTGATAGTTGGGGTGGGGCATTAGCACATCGTGAATATCAGGAATTCTCTTTGCATTATATGCAAAAAATTATTGCGGATTTACAGCGTGAAAAAGATGGACAACGTATCCCGATTATTATTTTTACGAAAGGTGGGGGGCAATGGTTAGAACCAATGATTCATACTGGCGCAGATGCATTGGGTTTAGACTGGACCACCTCATTAACAACGGCAAGACAGATTGTTCAGGGACGAGTGGCTTTACAAGGAAATCTTGATCCTGCCACTTTATATGCTTCGCCAAAAAATATTCAAAAAGCGGTAGAGGCTATGTTAGATGATGCCTACGCCAATGGTGAAAAATCTGGCTATGTGGCGAATCTGGGACATGGGATTACCCAGTGGGTAGACCCTGAGCATGCTAAAATTTTTGTTGATACCGTACATGAATACAGCCAAAAATATTTAGGCTAATATTTGTATGAAAGGCATTGTAGGTCTGATTTATCATATTTCTTACCGAGCAAGCTCATCCGCTTTGTTCGGTATTTTATTGCTGATAACATTTGCGCTTAGTTTTCATATGGGGCACCAATCTTATTTGGGTTTTTATCGTTACGACTACTTATTTTTATTTGCGCTTTTAATTCAATATTTATTACTGCATTTTGGATTAGAAACTTGGCAAGAGGCTAAAGTCATTGCTTTGTTTCATATTATGGCAATGGTGATGGAACTGGTGCTGACCAATCCTCAATTCGGGTCATGGCACTATCCAGAACCAGCTATTTTAAAAATTCTAACGGTACCCCTGTTTGCAGGATTTATGTATTCTGCGATAGGAAGTTTTTTTGCTCGGGCTATTCGACTTTTCCAAATTTCATTCTTATCTTTACCAACGTTTGCAAACATGTTGGCGCTGGCTTTGCTTGCTTATATCAATTTTATAACTAAATTTTTTATACAAGACATTCGCAGCGTTCTTTTTGTGTGGAGTATTTTTATATTTTGGCGGTCGAAAGTAAACATAAAAATTGACCGATATACATGGCAGTTACCTATGCTTCCAGTCCTGTTTTTATTGGCATTTATGATTTGGATTGCAGAAAATATTAGCACTTTTTATGACATATGGGTTTACCCGAGCCAAATAGATGGCTGGCATATTGTTTGGTGGGGGAAAATCGGCTCATGGTATCTGCTACTCATGTTAAGCCTTGTTTTTATTATGAAAATTTTGGGTGAAAGAGACCAGAATGGAAATTGGCAATTGCATCATGAATTACGGGAATAGTGCTGTAAAAACGACAAATGGTCGTTTTTACAGCAAAATATACGGAATAAAAGATTAATAACTTTCGGGTACAGCTTGCAAAAATTCACGTCGAACCTGATCATTGGTTTTAAAATCACCAACATAGGCCACAGTACGTGTTGTTGAGTTTTGTTTGCCTACACCACGCATCATCATACACATATGTGCAGAGTCAATGACAACAGCAACACCGCGAGCATGGGTAACTTCAGCAATCGCTTCAGCAATTTGCTTGGTCAAGTTTTCCTGAATTTGAAGACGGCGCGCAAACATTTCGGTAATGCGTGCAAATTTAGACAGCCCCAAAACCTGACCTTCTGGTAAATAGGCAATATGAACTCGACCGTAAAATGGTAAAAGGTGATGTTCGCATAAAGAATAGAATTCTATATTTTTAACGAGAACCATCTCACAATTATCGGTTGGGAAAACTGCATTATTGGTCACTTCTTCGAGTGATTGGTTGTAACCCGAAGTCAAATACGAAAAAGCTCGAGCTGCTCGAATAGGAGTATCTTTTAAGCCTGGGCGAGAAAGGTCTTCACCGACGGCAGTGAGAATTTTTTCGTAGGATTGCTGCATGGACATAACAGGTGTTCACTTACACTGGTTGAGCAAGGTCGGCATTTTAGCAAAAAACTGACTAAAACGGTTAACTATTGCTTGAATTTTGGATTTTTCTCGGCACGTTTGAGTAAAACTAAAACGGCACCCGTACCACCCTGATTTTCAGGAGCACTGACAAAAGCCAATACATCACGATGTTGTCTTAGCCAGCCATTCACATAGGTTTTTAAAATGGCATCAGGACCTTTGCCATGCACAATTTTAATTACATTTTGATTTTCATCTTTCGCCATTTGAATGACTTGTAATACCGCTACACGTGCTTGTTCTACGGTACAACCATGTAAATCTACGGCTTCAAACCAGCGAATCTTGCCTGCTTTTAAGTCTTCAAATACACGATTTTGCAAAGTTGCAATACGATAATTTAATGTTTGTTGGCTACCGACAGGGTTCAGCGCGGCTTGTGTATCTGACAGCTCTGCAAACTCTGTTTCAGGTGAGCCCTGTGCTGCAACACGTTTTGCCAGTGTCTGAGCATCTAGTTTTTTGCGCTTGGGCTGATTTAATTGAGCGATATTGGTGTTGTCTATTTTTTGTACCCCCTGAAGTGCTTGTTTAAATAATTCGGCATCATCAGGGTGCTGTTCTGAGTCAGTGTTTACATGAACGGCTGTAGGCACAATAGGGGACGTTTGCGGATGAGAAATCTGCTTTTTGAACTGCTTTAACAAATTTTGCTGTTCTTTGGAGAGTGAAGAATCTTTATTACTCATTATTCATCACACAGTCGTTGGTTTGCCAAATAAAGCTTGGAATGCAAGTGCAGGATCAGGTTGTTTCATAAAACTTTCACCAACAAGAAAACTATGAATATCATGCTGTTGCATTAACTCAATATCTGATTGAGTTGCTATACCGCTTTCTGTAATTAATAAACGCTGTGGATCGAGTTGTTTCTTTAAACGTAGTGTGGTGTTTAAATCTACTTCAAATGTTTTGAGGTTACGGTTATTCACACCCAGTAAGCATTGATCGGAAAGCTTTAATGCACGTTCTAATTCAACTTCATCATGGACTTCAACCAAGACATCAAGTTGTTGTTCAAAGGCTGTTTTCGACATTTCTTCCAATTGTTGATCTGATAAGCAGGCAACAATTAATAAAATACAGTCTGCATGTAAAGCACGTGCTTCAACGACATTATAAGGATCGATTAAGAAATCTTTACGTAATGCTGGCAATGTACAATGAGACCGTGCAATTTGAATATTTTCATCAGCACCCTGAAAGAAATCGACATCAGTGAGTACGGATAAACAGGCTGCACCTGCTTGCTCATATTGTTGTGCAATTTCGGCAGGATTAAAATGCTCTCGAATAATCCCTTTGGATGGTGATGCTTTTTTAATTTCAGCAATAACAGCGGGGCGTTTTTGGCGTAATGAATGGGCAAAACCACGTACAGGTGTTGCCTGTTGCGCAAGTTGTTCAAGGTCATGCAGCGTGTATTTTTGACGGCGTAGGGCAAGTTCTTCGACTTTACGATCTACGATTTTACCTAAAATTGTGTTGGCGATATCCATCATCATTCCTTACGCATTTTCAATCTGTTTCAGTGTTTTTGTAAATTCAGCAAAGACACTCATTTTTTCTAAGCCTTGCCCGCCATCAAGTAAATCCTGCGCAAACGCAACACCTTGTTGGTATGATTTTGCCAGACCTGCGACATAAATCCCTGCGCCTGCATTTAAGGCAATCATATCGGCAGCTTTATCACCAATGTCAGATTTATGCTTACCAAGGGCGTCCTTGATCAGTGTTAGACTTTGTTCTGTACCATCAATACTTAAGCCATGCAAACTTTGTGAACGAATGCCGACATCTTCAGGTGTGATTGTCCATGTCGAAATTTGATCGTCTTTGAGTTCAGCCACAAATGTATTCGACGCTAAACTAATTTCGTCGAGGCCATCTTGAGAATGAACTACCATGACATGTTCAGCGCCCAATTGCTTCATTACTTCGGCAATCGGTAGACACAGTTCTTTTGAGAATACGCCAATCACTAGACGTTTTACGCCAGCTGGATTGGTAAGCGGCCCCAGTAAGTTAAAGATAGTTCGGAAACCGAGTTGCTTACGAGGGCCAATCGCATATTTCATGGCTTGATGATGATTCGGCGCAAATAAAAAACCAATACCCATCTCACGAATACAGCGTTCAGTTTGTGCGATACTTAAATCTAAACGAATACCTGCATGTTCAAGTAAATCGGATGATCCTGATTTGCTTGAAACGCCGCGATTTCCATGCTTTGCAACGGTTGCGCCTGCTGCTGAAATAATAAAACTGGAAGCGGTTGAAACGTTGAATAAGTTCTGCCCATCACCACCCGTACCGACAATATCGACGAGATGCGGAATATCACTGGCTTCAATTTTTAGGGCAAGACTACGCATAACTTGTGCGGCAGCTGTAATTTCGTCAATGCTTTCGCCTTTTAAACGAAGTCCCATTAATAATGCGCCAATTTGAGCATCAGTCGCTTCGCCTTGCATAATGGTACGCATGACATCTTGCATTTGTGATTGTGTAAGATGAATATTTTTGGTGATGTTACTTAGAGCTTGTTGAATATCCATGTGATCCACTATTTATACAATTCTAAAAAATTTTGAAAAATTTGATGGCCATGCTGGCTCAAAATAGATTCAGGGTGAAATTGCACACCTTCAACAGCTAACGTTTTGTGTTTCACACCCATAATTTCTTCGATTAAACCATCTTTTTCATTGGTCCAGCAATTAACTTCCAAGCACTCAGGCAGTGTATTCTGATCGATTACCAAAGAATGGTAGCGTGTTGCGGTAAAAGGGGACGGCAAGTGACTAAAAATTCCAGTATTGTTGTGATACATTTCGGATAGTCGCCCGTGCATCACTGTTTTTGCACGAACAATATGACCGCCAAAGGCTTGCCCAATGGCTTGATGCCCCAAGCAGACGCCCAACAAGGGAATTTTACCTGCAAAATGTTGAATGGCAGGAATTGAAATGCCTGCTTCACTTGGAGAGCATGGGCCAGGACCAATCACGAGGTATTTTGGCTGCCATCGCTCAATATCCTCTAATGATACTTCGTCATTGCGAATCACTTTTACTTCTTGATTTAACTCGCCAAAATATTGCACGATGTTATAAGTAAAACTGTCGTAATTGTCGATCATTAGAAGCATGCTTGGTATTTCCTATTGATTTGAAACATTTTATTTTTAACTTGCTAATTTGTTACTCATAGTGTTACTCACAAATAAAAAAGTGACTAAACCACTAAATAAAAAAGCCGCTAGTTAAGCGGCTACTATATCAGATTTTTTGTGTTCTTCGATCTTTGTTTTTATATAGGACGCATACCCAAACACGTCTTTTTTTAGAAAAATAAGAGGAGTTGTCATGGCATTTTATTTAATCATCGCAGAGAACGTATTTATTTTGATATTCAATATTTTTATAAATGCTTTTACATCAAACGGCAATGCGTCAACTTATCTTTGACGACATCCAAAATATTATGGTGTATGACCATTAACATAAGTATAAAATGAGATATGTAGAAGCAAGCTTGTCTGAGTAGTGAGATTTAAGAGAACATGTGAAAACCAAATAGGGGGTACCGTGAAGAAAATATTTGCTTTTTGTCTTTTATGTATGCCCATGGCTGTTTTTGCTAAAGGTTTTGATACGACATTAGAAATTAGAAATACCCACAGTACTTATGTAAATAGAGGTGAGTGCTCTATAAAGTTTGAAGCGATTGCTCACGATTCTATTGATAATGTGAACGCATTAAGTTTCGATGTTACCGCGCAAACACGAAAAGGGGCTCTTATTCTTCGTAAAGTAATTACTGTGAATAG
Source organism: Acinetobacter sp. (assembly GCA_047605045.1). Lineage (GTDB taxonomy): Bacteria > Pseudomonadota > Gammaproteobacteria > Pseudomonadales > Moraxellaceae > Acinetobacter. The sequence goes on from JASGGM010000116.1 coordinate 7,360, forward strand.
GACTGATTTTGAAATGGTTTTAGGGAAAACGTATTTTAATTTTTATATTGAGGGCAACGAGGCCTGCGATATTGATGGGCAAGTCGTTCGAATAAATTCAGTCATCGCTCAGTTTAATGATGGATCACCTAATGAAAACCTTATTAAAAACAAGAAAGTATCAGAAAGGAAGTTTACGCCTGTAAAACTTGTTTTTGGACAACCGAAATAACTCCCGAAAAGTTTAACCACAATACTGTATTCACGAGATAAGCCCAATAATTTTTCAATATTTATGCACCAAAACAGCAATTTTTATTTAAC
>JASGGM010000117.1:0-7593 GCA_047605045.1 Acinetobacter sp.
TACCTTGGTTCTGGACCAAAGTCTCTTCGATGATCATATCCACGACGGTAATCATCATGTGGGCCACGTGGGTGATTCCACTGTGGCTGTGGGCCACCACGTCTGGCATCATGATCGTCCCAATCAGGCTGAGCCATTGCCAAACTACTGCTACCTAATGTGGATAGTGTTAAAATGGTGACTATTACTTTTTTACTGAACATGGTAATCTCCTCATTCAATGATTTTAAAACTTCTTGATCATTGAAATATGCCCATTCCTAGAAGTGATCAAATGATGATGGATAGGCATCTACAATTATCTCGATATCACTTTACTTTAATTAAAAACATCAAAAATAACTTCTTCGTCTCTGTTATCCGTGTTGCCATATTCATTCTCAATTCATTGCTTTGTAATGATTGACATAAAATTATTATATGTTGAGCGTAAATATTGACTTGTCTTAACGTATATCAATTTTATTATTTTTAATGATTTACATCCTTTGTGATTTTCATCCTTAAAATAATTCAAGTTATAATGGCTCGTTTACAGTTTTAACGATTATTGACATGAAGATACGAATTCTGACCATCGGACAGAAAATGCCACAGTGGGTTTTAACGGGCGTTGAGGATTATCTAAAACGCATTCAACCTTTTGTTCAAACGCAATTTGTTGAACTTCCTATGGCCAAACGTGGCAAGAATGATTCAGATGCAGATATTCTCAAGTATTGTCAAATTGAAGGTGATAGTATTTTGGCTGCACTAAAACCGACTGAAAAGTTAATTGCTCTAGAAGTCGGCGGTCGTGAATTAAGCACTGAAAAACTGGCCGATACCATGAAATCATGGATGCTGGAAGGTCATGATATTGCGCTTGCGATTGGTGGTCCCGATGGTTTAAGTGATGCTGTGCGTCAGGCTGCACAATGGCATTGGTCTTTATCAAAATTGACCTTACCCCATCCACTGGTAAGAGTCATGTTAATTGAGCAACTGTATCGGGCAATGAGTATCAACCACAATCATCCTTATCATCGTGCCTAAATCAGTCCATATTTTTGCGAGAGGTTAATGAATTTACAAACCTTACCCGGATTATTTATTTCTCATGGTTCACCAATGCTGGCACTTGACCCTGAGCAAGTTGGCCCAGCACTGCATCGTTTAAGTTTTAATTTACCTAAGCCCAAAGCGATTGTGGTGATGTCTGCCCATTGGGAAAGTCAGGCACTTGAGGTCAGTACTGCCGTTCGTCCCGAAACTTGGCACGATTTTCGTGGCTTTCCTGCCGAATTATATCAAATTCGTTATCCTGCTGCGGGCGATGTGCAACTGGCAGAGCAAATTCTGCAACATCTGGCAGAACAAGGATTCCATGCACATGCCAATAGTACCCGCCCTCGAGATCATGGGGTATGGATGCCGTTATTGCATATGTATCCCGCTGCCGATATTCCAGTCGTTGAGCTGTCTCTGCCTCTCCATTGCACCGCAGATGATATTTTTAAGATTGGTCAGACCCTATCCTATTTACGGCAGCAACAGATTTTAATTATTGGCTCTGGTAGTATTACCCATAATCTGGCTGCATTGTCGTGGCATCAACAGGTTGAAACACCAGTTTGGGCAACATCATTTCGCCACTATGTTGTACAAAAGCTCACGCATCAGGATTATGAAGCCGTTCTGGATTGGGAAAATATTCCCCATATTCAACAAAATCATCCAAGTTTAGAGCACTTTGCGCCCCTCTTTTTTGCTATGGGCACAGGCCATCGCTTCAGCATTGTCCATAGTAGTTTCTCTATGGGCACACTGGGTATGGATATTTATCGCTTTGATTAATATGGTGAGTGTTCAATCCATCTCATCCATCACTCAACTGCGGTTAATGTGCTATCGCCAAATACAAAACTCGATACCGCAAGCCCGCCAACAAATGCCGTTTCATGATAAAAGCGTTGCCCTTTTTCATGTTCTGCCGCGCCAGCAGCCACCATTAAAGGTAATAAATGTTCTTCACGGGGATGTGCGATCCGAGCAGCAGGTGCATCTTCCCAATGCGTCAGAAATTGCTGGCGTTCATCGGCATCATGTTGTACCACGGCGTTATACAGCCAGTCATCAAACTGTTTTGACGGGAGAGAGGCTTGTGGATTGAACATACGTAAATTGTGATAACTTAAGCCACTGGCGATGATTAATATATTTTCATCCCTCAACGGTGCAAGCGCCCGCCCCAATTCGATATGTGCCTGTGGATCCAACCCTTTTTTAAGTGACAGTTGTACAACAGGTATATCTGCTTGTGGATTAATGACTTGCATTGGAGAAAACATACCATGGTCATAACCACGATGAGGGTCTTGTTCAACGGTTATATTGGCTTGGGTTAATAGCTGAACAACCCGTTGAGCCAATTCCGCAGAGCCCGCCGATGCATATTGAATGTGGTAAGTATGCGGTGGAAAATTTCCATAATCATAGATCATTGGCGGTTGTAATGCAGTTTGCACCGTAAATTGTGATGCTTCCCAATGGGCAGAAATCATTAAAATTGCTGTTGGACGTTGTGGCAATGCAGGCAACATCGATGTTAAAGAGTCAGTCAAAACACCATAAACGGTTTCTTTAACTTCGGGCATCCAAGGCCATGGACCGCCACCATGTGAAATAAAAAATACTGGCTGTTTTGAAGATGGATTCAACATTAAAAACCCCTAAATTATTAAAATTTATTAACAACAACATTAGTCCAATCCAGTTTTTCAAACAATCCTACAAATAGAACGCTGAGGATCAAATTATCAATAAAAAGGTTTTTTTAGTACAATGTTATCCTCACTCAACAACTGAATTAATATAAACACCTGAATACTTCATAACTTATCCATAATTTTTCGTCATCATTATTGTATTCAAATCACACATTTAGAGAATGTAATTATGAAAAATCTTGCTAAAGCTATCGTATTTGGTTTAGTAACTGCTGTTGCTGCTGGTTCTGCAATGGCTGCTCCACAAAATGAAAAAGCACCTGTTCAGCAACAGCATAAAAAAACTGAGAAAAAAGCAGTAAAACAACAACCGAAAAAAGTTGTTAAAAAAGCTGCCCCTAAAGTTCAAAAACATCAAGTTGCACATAAACCAGCGTAACTTCAGTCATATAAAACACAAAAAGCCACATTCTCAATGGAATGTGGCTTTTTTAATGTGTTGATGTCTGTATGTATTAAACACCAGCTCGAATTAAATAATCAAAGGCAGACAATGAGGCTTTAGCACCTTCACCAGTCGCAATGATGATTTGTTTATACGGTACAGTTGTACAATCACCTGCAGCAAAGACACCTTTGGCATTGGTTTCATTGCGTTCATTGATCACAATTTCCCCAAACTTACTGAGTTTAACTGTCGAATCTTTCAAGAAATCAGTATTTGGCAATAAACCAATTTGTACAAAAATACCTGCAAGTTCAACAACCTGACTTTCGCCTGTACGACGATCTGTATATTGCAACCCTGTCACTTGCGCGCCATCGCCCAACACTTCAGTGGTAAGTGCCTGTGTAATCACCGTAGTATTTGGCAAGCTATTGAGTTTGTCCTGCAGCACTTGATCGGCACGCAATTGTTCCGCAAATTCAAGTAGAGTGACATGCTCGACAATACCCGCCAAGTCAATCGCAGCTTCTACACCAGAGTTCCCACCACCAACGACTGCAACACGTTTACCTTTAAATAGTGGACCATCACAATGTGGGCAGTAAGCAACACCACGGGTACGATATTCATGTTCGCCTGGTACATGCATTTCTCTCCAACGCGCACCCGTTGAAAGAATAACGGTTTTTGACTCTAGTTTTGCGCCATTTTCCAATTCGACAGCCACCAAACCGTTTTCAGTTTGCTCTGCATCCAAAATACGTTTCACACGTTGTAAATTCATTAAGTCGACATCGTATTCACGTACATGTGCTTCTAACGCAGCAGCAAATTGAGGGCCTTGCGTCTTTTGGATTGAGGTAAAGTTTTCAATATCCATGGTATCTAAAACCTGACCACCAAAACGCTCTGCCACAATCCCCGTTTTAATGCCTTTACGCGCTGCATAAATAGCAGATGTTGCACCCGCAGGGCCACCGCCAATCACCAATACATCGAATGCATCTTTGGCATTGATTGCTGCTGCATCTTTCTCAGCAGAATTGACGTCAAGTTTGGCAATGATTTCTTCCAAAGTCATACGGCCTTGACCAATGTGCTCGTTATTTTGGAACACCATCGGTACTGCCAAAATTTTGCGTTGTTCAACTTCGTCCTGGAAGAAAGAACCATCAATCATGGTTGTGGTGGTTTGCGGATTATAAATCGCGATTAAATTTAATGCTTGAACGACATCTGGGCAGTTGTGACAACTTAAAGAAATAAATACATCAAAATTTGCTTTTAAATGTAAGCTTTTAATTTGATTCAAAACATCATCAGAAACTTTCGGTGCATAACCTGATACTTGTAAAAGTGCCAAAATCAAAGAGGTAAATTCATGCCCCATTGGTAAACCTGCAAAGAATACGCGAGGTTGATCTCCTGCTTTTGCAACACCAAAACTTGGACGACGCGCATTATCACCATCAAAACGTGCTGTCACACGATCAGACAATTCTGCAATTTCACTCACCAGTTCTTTAATTTTTTCAGCTTTATCTGAATTATCCAATGCTGCAACCAACTCGATTGGACTTTCTAAACGTTCCAAATAGGTTTTTAATTGTGCTTTAATGTTCTGGTCTAACATAAGTAAACTCTCTCTAAAGGGGCTAAATTCAAACTATGGACGCTATACTAACGTAGCACTATTAAGTGTTAAAACAGTATATTTTTATCCGTTTAATCGGTTTTTTGGATCATTATTCAAATTTAAAGGTTTTTCGAATCAAACCATTCAATGGATCTGCATAAAACCGTTTAATCAAGGCAGCCAGCATAATTGATAACAGCAAAAATGCTGGCAAGAGTATTAATTTCGTGTTTATTGATGTTATTGCAGGAAAAAACCATACTTTGAATAGCCCTAAAATAATTAAATGAAATAGGTACAATTCATAGCTGTGTCGACCGAGCCAAATCCAATAGTGTTGTAACTTGAATACTGAAAAATGTTGCATATCCATGGACGTTTGCCCTTTAAAGGACAGTATTAAAAGTCCCGATAGAATTGCAAAAACCGTTACACTCCACGTTGCAACCTCTTTAATGGGCGCCATGATATATACCGATATCATCAATATAATAACAGCAACTTTGACAGCGACGGATTGGAATAGCTGCACATTGCATTTTTGCCAAATCAGCGCGGTTAAAATACCAATCGCGATTGCATCAAAACTAGAAAAGTAATGATAGAGATATCCCTCATTGTCATCCATAAAATACAAGGAACGAAAATAAGGGGCATAAAAAATAAATCCACACAACGTACCAATAAACAAGATTTGACGACGTAGCAGCAAACACAGCACTGGAAAAAATAGATAGAAGACTTCTTCAACCGATAACGACCACAACACGCCAAGTGCGTAGTTCACCCAACCATTTTGAATGATTAAAATATTCATCCAAAAGCTAAACGCCGCAAATATCGTGATTATATACGGCACCTCAATGCCATTCGGCGCCTGATTCAGAAATGGTTTAAGCCCTAAACATCCCAATAGTGAAACAATGATAATCAACAAAATTAAGCATGGCATAATTCTTGCGATCCGACGTATATAAAATGCTTTGAGTGATATAGCACTCAGTGTTCCATAGCGTTGCATTGTATGGTAGGTAATCAAGAAGCCTGAAATAACAAAGAATAGCGTGACACCATAATTGCCATTACGTGCTACAAGTTGAATAAAGGGTTCATTAAAAAGGTGAAACCCCAAAAATGAATCTTTTAATGAATAAGGAATATTGAAATGGTGCAGGAGCACCAGAAATAATGAAACACCACGTAGAATATCTATTTTATCGTTGTACATAACACTCTGCTGTATTTTGCATTCATAAAAAAAGCCCCCTTAAATCAGGGGGCTTCCAGTCTAATACAAAATCAAATTAGTTTGCATACACTGGGAATTTTGCACATACCGCAGCCACTTTTTCTTTGACTGCTGCAATGACAGCTTCATCGCCTTTGCTGTCTAGAACATCGGCAATCCAGTTCGCCAAATCACGAACTTCGGCTTCACCGAAACCACGCGTTGTTACTGCAGGTGTACCAATACGAATACCTGAGGTCACAAATGGGGAACGTGGGTCATTAGGTACAGAGTTTTTATTCACGGTAATATAAGCAGCACCTAACCAAGCATCTGCATCTTTACCTGTGATGTCTTGTTTAATTAATGACAATAAGAACAAATGATTGTCCGTACCACCAGAAACAATATCAAAACCACGAGAAATAAGCACTTCTGCCATGGCTTGCGCATTTTTAACCACTTGGTGTTGATACGCTTTATATTCAGGGGTCAATGCTTCTTTAAAACAGATCGCCTTCGCTGCAATGGCATGCACCAATGGACCACCCTGATTACCAGGGAAAACAGCGGATTGCAGTTTTTTCTCAATTTCTTCGTTGGCTTTTGCCAAAATTAAACCAGAACGAGGACCACGCAACGTTTTGTGCGTCGTTGTTGTCGTTACATCGGCAATCTGCACTGGGCTCGGATAAACACCAGCAGCAACCAAACCAGCAACATGCGCCATGTCGACAAATAAGTAAGCACCAACTTTGTCTGCAATATCACGGAAACGTTGCCAGTCGACCACACGGCTGTAAGCCGAGAAGCCAGCGACGATCATACGTGGTTTATGCTCTACCGCTAAACGCTCAACTTCTTCATAGTCAATTTCGCCAGTTTCAGGATTCAAACCATATTGAACAGCATTATAAGTTTTACCAGAAAAACTGACTTTTGCACCATGGGTTAAATGACCACCATGCGCCAAACTCATCCCCAAAACTGTATCGCCAGGATTCAGCAAAGCAAGGTAAACCGCAGAGTTTGCTTGAGAACCTGCATGTGGTTGTACATTTGCATAATCTGCACCGAACAATGCTTTAGCACGGTCAATCGCCAATTGCTCAATGACATCGACATATTCACAGCCACCATAATAGCGTTTGCCAGGATAGCCTTCTGCATATTTATTGGTTAACTTACTTCCTTGAGCTTCCATCACAGCAGGAGAACAATAATTCTCAGAAGCAATTAATTCGATGTGCGCTTCTTGGCGAGCATCTTCTGCAGCAATTGCTTGGGCTAAATCTGGATCGAATTCTGAAATGGAGATGTTGGCAAACATTAGCGAGGGTCCTATAAATTAGGGCTTTTAAGCCGTGCTAAAATTAGCACCGATTGTAACAGAATTTTCAGGTTGATGGGATGAACTTTTCTCTGTAATCGATGAAATTTCTTGAAAGAACTTTCAATCCACACCAATTAATACACCTATTTTTTAATAAATTCGATAAAATTATTTTCATCATTCTGTGCATGGGATTATGTACATGATCACGCTATACTTTCGTGAATGAATCAGGGGAAA
>JASGGM010000118.1:0-7581 GCA_047605045.1 Acinetobacter sp.
ATTTGTTGCATGATGTTCTCCTTTGCAGGGCTTCCCGCAAATCATGAAGCTATTGCTTAATATCACAATAGCGATTAAAAATTGTCGATCTTAGTCTTCAAAAGCACTCATAACATGCTTCACTTTGGTATATTCTTCAAAGCCATAGCTAGATAAATCCTTACCGTAACCAGATTTCTTAAAGCCACCATGTGGCATTTCTGCAGCAAGTGGGATGTGGGCGTTAATCCAAACTGTACCGAAATCTAAATCACGACTTAAACGTACCGCTCTCGCATGGTGACTGGTCCAGACACTGGAAGCCAAGCCATATTCCACATCGTTTGCTTTATTTAAACCATCTTCCTCATTATCGAACTGTTGAATGGTAATGACTGGTCCAAAAATTTCGGTTTGTATCGCTTCATCATGTTGGTGTAGGCCTGTAATTATCGTTGGTTCAAAATAAAAACCCTGACCGGACAATGGTTTTCCACCAATTTCAATCTTGGCATGTGATGGCAATCTTGAAATAAATCCTTCAACTTGTGATAACTGTCTTGCACTATTCAAAGCGCCATATAAAGCATCTTCATCATCAGGACGGCCACATCTAATTTGTTTTGTTTTTTCCACAATCCGATTGACAAAATCGGTATATATGGACTTTTCGACCAAGACCCGAGCTGCTGCCGTACAATCTTGCCCCGCATTAAAGAAACCTGCCAATGTAATGGCATCTACGGCCTTGTCCAAGTCTGCATCTGAAAAAACCAGTACAGGGGCTTTACCGCCTAACTCAAGATGTGCTTTCGCTAAATTTGCTGCCGCAGACGCTGCCACTTGCAATCCCGCACGAACAGATCCAGTAATAGAAACCAATGCTGGTGTTGGATGCGAAACAACTTTTGCCCCTGCAACTGCGCTACCAACAACCACATTCAGCGTACCTGCCGGGAAAAAAGGTGCTGCTAATTCTGCCAGTAACAAGGTACTTTCAGGCGTTGTATCGCTCGGCTTCAACACAACGGTATTACCTGCTGCCAACGCAGGTGCAATTTTCCATACGGCCATCATGAATGGATAGTTCCACGGCGCGACTTGTCCGACTACCCCTAAAGGTTCTCTTCGAATTGAAGATGTGAATCCACTTAAATATTCACCCGTTGCTTTTCCTTCAAGACAACGTGCCGCACCTGCAAAAAAACGCAAGTGATCCACCGATGCAGCAACCTCTTCCTGTGCAATAAAATGTTTTAACTGTCCTGTTTCACGACTCTGCGTGTCAACAATGCGTTGCGCATTTTTTTCAATAGCGTCGGCCAACGCCAATAATGCTTTTTGTCTTACCGACGGTGTGGTTTTACCCCAAATTTTAAATGCTGATTTGGCTGCTTGATAGGCGAACTCAATATCTTCATCACTTGCATCAGGAGACTGTCCATAAATTTCACCTGTGACAGGACTCACTAAATCAAAAAATTCACGTCCTGTACTGTTTGCATATTCGCCATTTATGAAATGCTGAAGTATTGTTGTGGTCATTAAATAACTCTTCCAGAGTAAAACATATAACATATTAAGTATTATTTTAATTAAAAAATGTCAAGCATATTTTTTCTATGCTGTTTTCAATGAGTACCAATTTGTGAATTTTCATTTATTGGCAATACAAATGCTTAAAATATTTAAAATTCATAATTTTATTTTTTTGTATTATTTTTCAATTGCTTAATAAATATTGTTTAATTAAAAAGAAGCATATATTGTATTCAATACTTGAGGTTCTCGTTATACAAGGTCAAAAAGAGCCATTCCCCTGCAAAAATCAAGCTAAATTGGTACCCTTTGATTTTAAAGAAATGGCTCTCGTTAAATCATGACCGAAAAGAGAAATTAAAGGCATCATGAAGTGTGCACACGGAAATGTTAAACGTGTCGAAGTCATTAAATAAAATGATTGTAATTCAGACACATTTAACACATAAATTTAGAAAAAACGAAAGCTTAAGGCGTATTGCCTTAGCTGCGTCTATTCTGCAAATATTAAGGAAAATGGTATGGCAACACATCAAAATGATTCTGGGGCTGCCTCCAATGCGCTAAAAAGCGGTCTACAATCTCGCCATCTCACCATGATCTCCATTGCGGGTGTGATCGGTGGCTCCCTATTTGTAGGTTCAGGTAGCATCATTTACAACACTGGTCCAGTGGTTTTCTTAACCTATGCTTTAGGTGGTTTACTGGTCTGGTTCATCATGCGTATGCTTGGTGAGATGGCCGTTCTCAACCCAGACAGTGGTTCTTTCTCAACCTATGCCGATCGTGCAATTGGCCGTTGGGCTGGTTTTTCAATTGGTTGGTTATACTGGTGTACCTTAGCGATGTTGATGGGCTGGGAAGCCTATGTCGCAGGTAAAATTCTCAATAGCTGGTTCCCGTTTATCCCCATTTGGGCATATATGGTGGTCGTTATTGGCGCCTTAGTGGCGGTGAATCTGCAAAATGTCAAAAACTATGGTGAATTTGAATTCTGGTTTGCACTGATTAAAGTTATCGCCATTATCATCTTCCTTGTGATTGGTAGTTTGGCCATCATGCATTTATGGCCTTGGGGAGATCCAACTGCATCGGGTATCGATAATTTGACCTCGCATGGGTTCATGCCAAACGGTGTTTCTTCAATTGTGACTGCTTTACTGGGTGTCATGTTTGCCTACATTGGCGCAGAAATTGTGACTGTCGCGGCAGCGGAATCGGCAAATCCAGCCAAAGAAATTCGTAAAGCGTCTAATTCTGTGGTGTGGCGAATTGTATTGTTCTATGTCGGTTCAATGTTCGTGGCCGTGTGTTTGATTCCTCATGATAATGAGTTACTCAAAGATTCAACTTGGGGAACGTACAGTGTGACTTTGTCGGCATTGGGGATTCCAGGAGCACGCCATATTGTAAACTTTGTGGTACTGACTTCAGTCTGTAGCTGTTTTAACTCTGCACTCTATACCTGTTCTCGTATGCTGTTCTCTTTGGCTAAACGTGGCGATGCACCTGCAAGTTTTGGTTCAGTGAACAGTAAAAGTAGCCCGTGGGTTGGGGTAATCGTGTCTTGCTTCTTCTCTGTCATTGCTGTCATTTTAACGGCAAGCAAAAGCATGGATGTATATGACTTTTTCATGCTGACTACAGGTGCTGCAACGCTCTATGTGTACTTGACGATTGCTTATTCACAACTGCGTATGCGTAAAAAGCTGGAAGCTGAAGGTAAACAAATCGACTTTAAAATGTGGTTATTCCCTTACATCACTTATGCGGTCATCTTCTCGATTCTTGCTGCAATCTTGACTATGCTGATTGAAGGAACCTATTTTAAAGAAGTGATTTATACCACTGTATTGTTTGGTCTCATCGTATTCTTTGGATTACTTTCTCAGAAGTTAGGTTGGGGTGAAAAACGTCGTGCCGAACATCTGGCACGTCATGAAAGAGAAACCATCGTTTAATTTGATCTTCTCCTGATCCAAATGAACAAAAAGAGCCGCTTAAGGCTCTTTTTGTTTTGTCGTTCAGCATACTATCAATTGATTGTAGGAACCCCTGCCTCTCTTAAACACTGCAACAAAACACCAAACGCCATGACCATATCTTTCTCATTGACACAGGCAAAACCCATCAGTAACCCACGTTGTGCACGCGCATGTGAGTGCATGTAGTATTGCGAGAGTGGGCGAACTTTGACACCACGTTCAAGGGCTTTAGATGCAATTGCCACATCATCGCATTCCGTTGGTAGGCTCATCACCAAATGTAAGCCTGAAGCATCATCATATTCATGTAAAAATTCTTGACCCAAATAGCGGCAAATTAAATCAATCAGGAATGCACGGCGTTTGCCATACAGCAAACGCATACGCCGTATATGTGCTGCATAATGCCCTTCTGAAATAAATTCTGCTAACGCCTTTTGAATGAGCAAATGGCCACCTCGATACAGTTCGGCAGCCACAATCCTTAACGGGGAGAACAGTTGTTTGGGCACCACCAAATAACCGATACGTAACGCAGGGTAAATGGTTTTACTGAACGTGCCCATATAAATGACAGGGGCATCAGGCTCAAGCCCTTGCAATGCAGGATAAGGCTGTCCTGAAAAACGGAATTCACTGTCATAGTCATCTTCCACAATCCAACTGCCATGTTGTCGGGCAACTTGAATAAGTTGTTTACGCCGTTCCAGACTCAGATGTGACCCTAATGGATATTGATGCGAGGGGGTGACAAATATCAACTTTGGGGGTTTATCGGATTGCTCGGCTTGCGATTCTGGCAGCACAATACCCTCAGCATCGACGGGTAGCGGTTGTAAATCCAGACCATTCACCCGCAGGATATTACGCATTCCCCAATAAGCAGGATCTTCAATCCAGACCCGATCACCAATATCACTGAGTGCACGAGAAACCAGATCTATGGCCTGATGAATACCTTCGGTAATAATAATTTGATCGGCATCACACTGTACCAAACGTGCGACGCGCAAATATTCTGCCAACGCCGTACGAAGCTCAACACATCCGCCTGCATTACTATAAATGAGTCGGTTAATGTCAGGTTCACGGCTAATTTTGGCTTGAATCCGACTAAAGATATGGTGTGGAAACTCCGTCACATCTGGTGCACCTGGTACAAAAGCACCCCACTGGTGCGGCGATGCTGCTGCATACCCGACTAAGCTCGACCCGCGTTGTGACAGTACATAGGTCGTTTTACTTTTTTGAATCGGGGTTTTTTTCTTATTTTTAACGGTATTCAAAAATGCATCGGGCAGATGTTCGGCAACCCATGTGCCATATCCTGTTCGCGCTTCGACATAACCTTCAGCCTGTAACTGATCATAGGCAGAAAGCACAGTATTACGTGAAACTTTAAGTTCTTGTGCCAAGTCGCGAGAAGCTGGTAGACGTGTTTTAGGATGCAGAATTCCTTCTACAATTGCACTACGCAGGCAGCGAAATAAACGTTGATGCAACGTCCCCTCACTTTCCGCCTGTAGGCGTTGTAATACATGATCTCCAAGTAAACTACGCAATTGGCACTCTCCTACAATTTTAAAATGGCTCTCGTCAGTTGAGTGCCAAAGCGCGAAATTACAGTGATAGGCAATCATTGTAAAGTATGCCATCGACGAATGATGGAATACCCGACAAAAGATGCAAACAACGATGCGCCGTCAAAGGCAATGAATAAGGGAAAAATGATGAGCGATAAACATTCTGCGCTAAACCAACGTAAACAACAAGCTACACCACGTGGTGTAGGCGTGATGTGCCAGTGGTATGCGGAAAAAGGCGAAAATGCAACGCTATGGGATGCTGAAGGGAATCAATATATCGACTTTGCAGGCGGGATTGCTGTACTCAATACAGGTCATCGTCACCCAAAAGTGATTGCCGCTGTCACTGAACAATTAACCAAATTCACCCATACAGCTTACCAAGTTGTTCCTTATGAAAGCTATATCGCTTTGGCAGAACGTATTAATGAACGTGCGCCAATTGCAGGCCCAGCGAAAACTACATTTTTCTCGACAGGTGCAGAAGCTGTAGAAAATGCGGTTAAAATCGCACGCTCAGCGACAGGTCGTCATGGCATTATCACATTCGGTAACGGTTTCCACGGACGTTCTTTCATGACCATGGCCATGACGGGTAAAACTGCACCGTACAAACGCGATTTTGGTGTAATGCCTGCAGGCGTATTCCATGCACGTTATCCTGTACCTGCAAAAGGGATTAGCGTTGCTGATGCAATTGAAAGTGTTGAAAATATTTTTGCAGAAGATATTGCAGCACATGACGTCGCAGCCATCGTACTCGAGCCTGTTCAAGGTGAAGGTGGCTTCAATGTGGTTCCTGCTGAATTCCTTGTTCGCCTACGTGAAATTGCAGATGAACACGGCATTTTAATTATTGCTGATGAAGTTCAATCTGGTTTCGCCCGTACGGGTAAATTGTTTGCCATGAACCACTATGAAACCAAAGCTGACCTCATCACCATGGCGAAAAGTTTAGGTGGTGGTTTCCCAATCTCTGGCGTTGTAGGTCGCAGTGAAGTCATGGATGCACCAAATCCTGGTGGTCTAGGCGGTACATATGCAGGTAACCCTGTTGCTGTTGCAGCAGCACATGCCGTGATTGATGTGATTGAAAGCGAAAACTTATGTGACCGTGCCAATGAACTTGGTACAGAATTGGTTACTGTTTTGAATGAGATTAAACAGGCCACTGGCGACGTGGTGACTGATATTCGTGCATTAGGTTCAATGGTGGCCATTGAATTACAAACTGCTGAACAAGCAAAAGTTGTACAAAACTATGCAATGGAACATGGTTTGTTGATTCTAACTTGTGGTAAATACGGAAATGTCATTCGTTTCTTGTATCCACTTACTATTCCAGTTGAACAATTCCGTCAAGGTTTAGAAATCTTGAAACAAGGTTTCGCAACGCTTTAAACTACTTCTTCATCCCCCTCTTGTAGCGTAGAACTTCACTGTTCTTTATCCTGCAGAGGGGGTATTGTCTTGTATAGACAAATAATAAAAGGAATCCAATCGCATGATTTCTCAAGATTTACATCATCTGTTAAAACATCCCGATATCAGCTTCAGCGCACAAGATGGTTATATCCAAGTGGATGATACTGCAACTGGCGAAGCCTTGGCATGGGTAAAAACCTATGACCGCGCAGGTGTTGAGGCTGCGATTCAACGTTCAGCAACAGCACAAGCCGCATGGAAACAGCAAACGGCTTTAGCACGTGCCGACATTCTATGGGCGTGGTTCGACCTATTGAACCAACACAAAGAAGGGCTGGCACAAATTCTAACTGCAGAACAAGGCAAACCCCTTGCAGAAGCACGTGGGGAAATTGGCTATGCGGCATCCTTTATTCGCTGGTTTGCCGAACAAGCACGTCGTATCGATGGCGATGTACTTTCACCTACGCTTGCCAATCAACGTCTATTGGTATTAAAACAACCAATTGGTGTCACAGCAGCCATTACGCCATGGAACTTCCCTGCGGCAATGATTACACGTAAAGCGGCACCTGCGATTGCAGCGGGTTGTTCAATGCTGGTCAAACCTGCTGAGCTTACGCCGTTAACAGCTTATGCCTTAGAAGTTCTGGCACTCCAAGCAGGCTTACCTCAAGATGTGCTCATTAACATCAGTGGCGATTCCAAAGAAGTAGGTCTGGCACTGTGCGAAAGCGATACTGTGCGCAAACTCAGCTTTACAGGCTCTACCCCAGTTGGTCGTATCTTGATGCAACAATGTTCGCCAAGCATCAAAAAACTGTCACTCGAATTGGGCGGTAACGCACCTGTCATCATTTTTGATGATGCGAACCTTGAGCAGGCGGTACAAGGCATTATGACCAGTAAATACCGTAACACTGGTCAAACCTGCGTATGTGCAAATCGTATTTATGTACAGGATGGCATTTATGATGCGCTGGCAGAACGTCTGGTTGAAGCGGTTGCTCAGCTGAAAGTCGGTGATGGTCGTCAAGAAGGTTCAACCCAAGGACCACTCATCAACG
>JASGGM010000119.1:0-7396 GCA_047605045.1 Acinetobacter sp.
AGAATCATAAGCGTACAAACGACAAACAGCATAATTTTTAAGAGCTGTAGATAGCCTTTAATCGGCTTGTTTTTTGAATTTGGGTGTTTCTGATAAACCAGATTGAAGATATTTAATGTCTGACTGATTGCAAGTGCAATGGTTAGAAATATAAATGCCTGTGCTCCCATTTGGATGAATGCGACAAGCTTTGATGAGAGGTGCGGAATGGTTGTGATGCCATTCATAACAACAATTGCAGGAACAATATTTGAAATACGTCTGATAATACTGTGTTGTGCAAATGCATCATAATGCAGAGATTTAACGCGATGCAGTATTTTTTGTATACCTCTGACTATAATTTGTTTTGCAATAAAATTCGCAATATAGGCGGTAACAAGTAAAATAGCCAGTGCAACAAGCATGTCTAGCCATGGGAACTGATCAATCCAATTTTGGATGTTTGAAAAAACTGATAAAAAATTCAAAAAAACACCTCAATTAAAAATAATTAAAAAATTATTAATAGATTGTAAATTAAAGATTTTTAATTCAGGTGTGAAATATACGTTTTACATACTGATTTCTAAGAAAATTAACATTACCACATTAAGTCATCGGGAATGACATAAGCTGCATATGGATCATCTTCATCTGTGGTGTTTTGGTTTTCTTCAGATTTATTCCACAATATAAAGCCAGACATTTTTTGTTCAATACGTTCAGCCAAAGCCTTTGGTAAAAAGGCATAATGCTCTTTATCTTTGGCAATGACCAAACTACCAGAGACCAGCGCATTGTAAACTTGCTGATTGATATACACTTTCTTAATTTTATTTTCATCTACAAATTGATAAGAAATGTCGCCATCGGTATTTGAAATTTTGTGTTGTCCTATCATTTGTATGATATTGGCATTTAATGTTTTTTGTTCAAGTTGATGCTGCTTTTGAGAGTCTAAAGCCTGATCTTTAATCAATTTTTCATTTTGTCGTTGTGCGATTGCCGATTTCAGTTCTGCCTCATTGTTTTGTCCAGTACGTTGATTGTGCTGCGTCTGTTTACTTAACTTCTTGGCTTTTTTGTTGTCGACCAAGCCAGCTTTAAGTAACTGTGCTTGTAAAGCATTTTTAACCATAGTAACTCCAATGAATTAATGATGAGTAACCTTGTTACGTATATAAAGTAGCCAGTAAACAATACTCATCGTGAGACTAAGAAAAGCAGGTATGAGAAAAGTGTGTAAATTTAAGTAAGGGTATAGCCATGTGACGAGTATTCCACCAGCAATAAACCCAAAGAAAATAAGTAATAAAAGAAAAATTCGACGTTTTTCAACTTCTAATCCACGCAACAAATAACCCAGACTGAGTCCTAGATCAGTCAATAAGCCTGTTAAATGTGTCGTGCGGATAATTGCCGTTTTATAGTGGCTAACCATTGCGTTTTGTATGCCCATTCCCACACATGCCCAAAGTAAGGCATAACGTGGGAAATAAGGAATAAATAACCAACAAAAGAAAATGCAGAGTGCTGTAAGACTTAAAGGAATGCCATAACGGCGACCCAGCTTAAAATTACTATTTCCCAATATAAAACCGCTATACAAAGAACCAAGAACAAAACTTACAATGATCAGGATACCGTAAATCAAGGGTCTCAGTTGTCCATTTGCAATGGATATTGCGATAAAGCTTACATTGCCCGTCATATGTGAAACGGTTTGATGCCATACATTTAATAAACCCAGTGCATTCACCATCCCTGCATTAAACGCAAGAAAAAATGCACCGAGTTGAATCCATTTTGGTAGGGTTTGAAATGGCATGATGAAATCACATTTCCATAGCAATTACAAAGCATTATTTCTCTTTATACCCTTGATCTACCGCAATTACAAATAATACATCAGTCGATGAATTTAATGCTGTTTCAGTTGAATCTTGTAAAACACTAATTACCATGCCAATAGCAACAACTTGCATTGCAATTTCTGATGGAATACCAAATAAACCACAGGCAACAGGCACGAGCAGTAACGAACCACCGGCAACACCAGAAGCACCACAAGCAGAGATTGTTGCAACAACACAAAGAATCAGCATCGTTGTAAAGTCTACATGGATGCCCAACGTATTTACTGCTGCAAGTGTTAAAGTGGTAATTGTAACAGCGGCACCTGCCATGTTAATGGTTGAACCTAATGGAATAACGACACTTGTTGTAGATTCATCGACACCACAGCGACGCGCTAAATCTAGATTCACAGGAATGTTGGCTGCTGAACTACGCGTAAAAAATGCGGTAATTCCACTTTCTTTTAAACACTTAAAGACCAGAGGGTAGGGATTTTTCTTGATTACGATTGCAACCAGAATAGGGTTGATTACAAAAGCAACGAAGAACATTGTTCCAATTAAAACGGCAAGCAAATGCGTATAACTTTTTAAAGTCTCAAAACCTGCCGATGCAAAAGTAACTGTGACAAGTCCGAAGATACCAATAGGTGCAAAAGCAATCACTAATTTAATTACACGACCAATTGCATCGGCCGTATCATGTAAAAAAGTCTTGGTTGAAGTTGAAGCATGTCTAAAAGCAAAACCTAATATTAGGGCCCAAGCCAAGATACCAATAAAATTTGCTTCGCTCAGTGCAACAACTGGATTCGATACAAAATTGAGCACAAGATTTTTCAAAACGGCACTTAAACTTCCTGGAGGTTGTACACTTTGATCTGCAGCAAGATGTAAAATTAAAGAGGTTGGAAATAACTTGTCGGCTACAACTGCGCTAAAGGCAGATAACAAAGTACCTACAGCATACATGGTTAGAATAGGTTTAAAGTTCTTAGCGCTTTGTGATGTTTGAAAGTTTGCGACTGAAGCAATGACCAACGTAAATACCAAAATTGGTGCAACAGACTTCAATGCTTTAATGAAGATGTCACCTAGAAGGCTAAAATATGGAGCAACATTGGGGAAAAGTAGAGCAACGGCAACCCCTAAAATAATTGCAATAACAATTCGAGTGATTAAACTCAAACGTTTGAGAGCTGAAAGCATAATAAAGCCTTTAACCACTTACGGTTCTGAATTTGATTGGTGCAGTATTCTATACAAAAAAATGATAAATCTTAAATTTTGGGTTCTAGAGTTGTTTGAATTTTATGCATATAAGCTGGATAAGAATTAAATAGCCTACAAATTTTTCTAGGAAAATGATCTAGATAAGTACACCTGTATAGCAAGTAAATTTTAATGTAAATATGCAGCCATTGAAGCTAAAAAAAGAGGTTATAGAGTTTTAGTAATGCTATTTTTATTGAAAAATATAATATGTTTAATGTAGTAAACCATGAGGGAGAAAAGTTTTTTTTAATGTAAGTGTAGGATTTTTGATTAAATTTTATTTAATCACTTGATAGATAATATAAAATATAATTTTATAAATCTTCAAGTGATTTAAGAAACGTTAAGCGATTGCAGAGCGGTATTTAGTATGATAGTCGAATATATTTTTTATAATATGAACAAAACGTTGGTCTCTAATAGAATAATAAATTTGCTTACCAGCGCGACGGGTTTTTACAACTTCATTCTTACGTAAAATCATTAATTGTTGTGAAAGCGTTGGTTGCTGAATTTTGCTCTTTTCCTCTATTTCAGAAACATTCAATTCTTCTTCTAAAATGAGTGTTAGAATTAATAAACGATCTCGATTCGCCAGTGCTTTGAGAACACTTACAATATCGTCCGATAGTTCAACCATTGTGTTTACATCAATTGTATCGCTCATATGAGACCCCATAGATATAATCTATATAATTCATCTTTAAGTAAGTTGAGTAATATACAAAATTGATTTGTATAAAATATGGATTCTGCTGATGCAGAAATGTAAATATAAGATTATTAAAAATAAAGTCAAGATATTTAAAATATATAAATATAAAGTGTTTTTATTGATATACATCACGTTAATTTTGTGTTTTGTTGTTTAATTCACAGTTTGTGGCGTGTTGAATAGTTAAGAGGGAATTTTAATAATTTGTAATTTTATAATATATTTCATAATTAATTTAAATTTTTAGATTTTAGTTTTATCATAGTTTAAGTTTTTTTACCGTGTAGTAAACTACTTTGATTTGTTATTTTTTAATAATATATAGATGTGTGTGTTGATTGGCATTGATACATATAAGAAAACATATAAGAAAATTTCATTAAGTAAGTGCCTTGATAGTAATGGAGCATGTTATTGGAAATAAGTGATCAGTCATTGTTTAACATATTTGATATCTAAAATTTTCTCTATTTCAGCCAGTCGAAGACATTCGCATTCTTCTATTTACAAACTAATGCTTAATGTGCTGGAATTTTTACCATTTGTTGTACATTTTTTGACTAAAAAGTATTTTTTCACTACACTTTTTTTCACTTATAGCGTATAAAATAAAACAGTAACATGAATCATTATCAATAGAATTGCTTAAACGGGATGTATAGAAATGGCTTACCAATTACCAGCATTACCATACGCTTATGATGCACTAGAACCTCATCTTGATGCACAAACCATGGAAATTCACCATACCAAACACCATCAGACTTACATTAATAACATTAATGCTGCGATTGAAAATACGGAGTGGGAAAAACTTTCAGTTGAGGAGTTAGTTGCAAAAGTTAATGAAGTTCCTGAAAACCTTAAAGGTGTTGTGACGAATAATGGTGGTGGTCATGCTAACCACTCATTGTTCTGGACAGTATTAAGTCCTGAAGGCGGCGGTGCGCCTACAGGTAAAGTCGCTGCTGCAATTGATGCGGAGTTGAATGGCTTTGATGCGTTTAAAGAAGCATTTACCAAAGCTGCAATCAGCCGTTTCGGTAGTGGTTGGGCATGGTTATCTGTAACGCCAGAGAAGAAATTGGTTGTTGAAAGTAGTGGTAATCAGGATTCTCCATTGGCATGGGGTAATACACCCATTCTTGGTTTGGATGTTTGGGAACATGCATACTATTTGAAATTCCAAAACCGCCGTCCAGAGTATATTGCTGCATTTTATAATGTAGTGAACTGGGCAGAAGTTGAGCGTCGTTATTTAGAAGCAATTGGTGCTTAATTTTTACTGATACAAAAGCAAAAAAGTGACGTATTACCGTCACTTTTTTTATTTGGGTTTCGATGTTTGGGATGAATGGCGCAAGGTTTGGAAATGTTGTTTCACAACATTGAGCCATGCTTCTACTGCGGGTGATCTAGTGTAATTTTTCTTCCACGCCATCACCAAATGCCATTGAATATTGGGTTGTTGCAAAGGGATGGCACTAAACAAGTTTGGATCGAGCATATCGGTATAATATTGAGGTAAAAGTGCAATACCCATACGCTGAAAGACCATGTCGGCCAGTAAGTTCCACTGACTAGTTCGGCACGCTATATTTGGATGAAAGCCATGTTGCTGACAAGCATTTAAAATAATGCTGTTAAGTGAAAAATTTTCAGGAAACATTAAAAAAGACTGATTTTGTAGTTCTTCTAAAGCAATATGCTGTCGTTTGGCCCATTCCGAATCGTGGCGTAATAACACCATTAGGGGATAGTCACATAATTCAATATAACTAAATATTTGTTCATCAAGAGGTTGCAACAGAACGCCAACATCAAGTTCGTTATTTAATAATGCTTGTTCGATGCCACGAGAGCCTACTTCTAAAAATGCCAACTCAATATTTGGCCATTGTTGATGATAGTCAAATAAAGCAGCCGTCAGCAATTGTGCACCTAGTGGGGGAACGCCAAGTTTAATTTTCCCCATTTTGAGTGATTGATAATTCTCTATTTCTTGATAAATATTTTGTTCTGCTTGTAATAATTCTAAAGCTTGTTGATAAACCCGCTGTCCAATATCAGTCAATTCAATTTGTCGTTTCCGAGCATGTTCAGATTTCACCAGTAATTGAATTTGTAGCTGATCTTCCAGTTGTTGCAGCATTTTACTAATGGTGGGTTGTGTTAAAAATAATTGTTCAGCAGTTTTGGTAAAACTTTTAGTTTTGACCAGCGTAACAAAGCATAGTAGGGACTTTATGGACAACATCATGATTTAGTTATGCCTATTTAGAATAATCATAACATGAATAATTCATATCTTTTGTGTCTTATTCGACTAATATATTATTTATATTCTATGCATTGTTTTATTTGAAATGAATACAGTTGTTCCAACAAAACCTTCCTTATTCAGCGGCGCTTTTGAATTGATCAAGCAATTATTGATGCTGATATTATTCTGGCTGGTCGGTATGGTGTTGCATCAAAAGCTGGGTGTTCCAATTTCAGCAGGTGTATCTGGCATGTTGCTGCTATTATTATGTTTGTTTCTAAAAGTTATAAAAATACAACAAGTTGAACGTGGGGCAATGGTGATTTTAGGAGAGCTATTATTATTCTTTCTACCTGTTGTGGTTGCAGTGGTGCAATATAAAGATTTGTTTATAACTGAAGGTTGGCAAATTGTTTTGAGTATTGTGATTGGTACGATGGCTGTGATGCTGAGTACGTGTTTCACGATTCATTTCTACAGCAAATTTAAATCTTATTGGCAATTGCATAAACAAGTGCATCGGGGACATTAGCATGAATTTTTGGTCTATTGGTTGTTTAATCTGGACATTCGTTGCTTACTGGGTTGCCAAGAAAATCTATCAAAAAAACCCTAAATTATGGTTGTCTCCCGTTATTATTGTACCGATTCTGACCATCATGTTGATGGTTGTGTTTGATATTTCGTATCAAACCTATGCGCGAGATACCCAATGGATGGTGGGCGTGCTTGGCCCTGCGACAGTGGCATTTGCTGTACCAATTTATCGTTATCGAGCCATCATTCGACAAAATATTGGCGTGTTGTCATTGGCCGTTTTGGTGGGGATGAGTGTTGGTGTGATGAGTGCATATGCGCTTTCAAAGTGCTTTCATTTTAGTGAAGAAGTAACCAATAGCCTAATGGCGCGGTCTATATCGACACCGTTTGCAATGGTCTTGGCAGAGGATATTCATGGTTCTGCAACGCTTGTTTCTTTATTTACCGTGATTACTGGCTTGGTTGGTATGATCTGTGGTGACATTATTCTGGCAGTGACAAAAATTCGTTCCAATATTGCTAATGGTGCTGCTTTTGGCAATGCCGCGCATGGTTTTGGCACAGCACGGGCGCAACAACGAAACGCCGAGGAAGGTGTTATTGCGAGCTTAACCATGGTGATTGCGGGAATTATGATGGTTTTAGTTGGGCCAACTGCAATTCATTTGTGGTTGGTGGCATTTGCTTAACATGTATTCTTTTATAATGGATATCTATGTCATTAATTTTAAAGTCGGTGTTGTGAGCGTAGCGACTTGCTGACTT
>JASGGM010000120.1:0-7358 GCA_047605045.1 Acinetobacter sp.
TTCTTGTTCAATACGGGTACGCGTTGCCATCATCATGGTGGTGGCGATGTCACTGGTCTTTACGCCGTTATAGAGGTTCTTCACCGTTTCATCAACAATAGCTTGAACATCAATACCTTCTAGACCTTCGGCAGCTTTTTCAATTGATGCTGTTAGCTGGCTTAAATCGAGTGGCTGTAACTGACCTTTAGCGTCGGTAATTTGTAACGTGGGATGGTGATGTGCGCTGAGTTGTTGACGAGCAGTTGCACGTTGTTCACGGTAAATGACATAAGCACGTGCAACTTTTTGTTCGCCCGTACGCATAAGTGCCAATTCAACCTGATCCTGTACTTCTTCAATATGAATGGTACCGCCCGATGGTAAACGACGTTTAAAAGTGTTCAATACCATTTCGGTCAATTGCTCAATACGGTCATGAATACGACTCGAATCGGCGCTTTGTTGACCTTCAACTGCAAGAAATGCTTTACCAATTGCCACAGAAATTTTTTCTGCATCAAAAGGAGCAACATCACCAGTACGTTTAATTACTTGCAATTGACCGGGTGTTGATGGGATTACGCTCATGTCAGCTTAGCTCCATTGTCATCATTTTTTATGTTTATGGACCGTTTGAATCGGGTAATTGAACCTCGATATTTGAGGGGGATAAACACAAGACTTAGTGGTTTAAAATTTATTAAGGCACAAGATACGGTAAAAATTTGAGAAGATCAATATTGACATTTTTATAATTCATTTTTTAATTCTGCCTCAAAAAATGAGGTAAAAATAAGGGAATTTGTAGGTGACTGATTTAGGATGACATAGCATAGCAAAGACCATTCAAAACAGAAGAGGATAACCATGTGGATAAACGATCTTTATTTCGAATGGTTGAAAATTAACAGGTTTAATAAAAAAGTTCTCTTAAAAGTTATGATTGAAAAAATTGTCAATTCATTGTGCAAATTGTATAAATAGCATTGAGAAAATATCAAATTTTTCAATAATTAACCAAAGTATTACAATTTGCAGTTCAGATGTATCAGTTTGGTGAACAGCATCTTGTTTACAATGTAAACATGTGTATATTGCAAAAGACGATAGTTTTAACGTGGTGTGAGCCGTTAAAGCTAAACTATAGATAATTCCAAGGGGCAATACATGAGCCAAGAAGAAAAGTTACCAAAGATTCTGATTGTAGAAGATGACGAACGTCTTGCACGCTTAACGCAGGAATATCTAATTCGTAATGGATTGGAAGTTGGTGTAGAGCCAGATGGCAACCGAGCAATTCGCCGTATTATTAGCGAACAACCAGACCTTGTGGTATTGGACGTGATGCTTCCTGGTGCAGATGGCTTAACTGTATGTCGTGAAGTGCGCCCACAGTATCATCAACCTATTTTAATGTTAACTGCACGTACTGAAGATATGGACCAAGTATTAGGTCTAGAGATGGGTGCAGATGACTATGTAGCGAAACCTGTTCAACCACGTGTATTGTTGGCACGTATTCGTGCATTGTTACGTCGTACCGATAAAACAGTTGAAGATGAAGTTGCACAACGTATTGAATTTGATGATCTTGTCATTGATAATGGCGGTCGTTCTGTAACATTGAACGGCGAGCTGGTCGATTTTACCAGCGCAGAATATGACCTATTGTGGTTATTGGCATCAAATGCAGGTCGTATTTTATCACGTGAAGATATTTTTGAACGTCTTCGTGGTATTGAATATGATGGTCAGGATCGTTCTATTGATGTCCGTATTTCACGGATTCGTCCAAAAATTGGCGATGATCCTGAAAATCCAAAACGTATTAAAACCGTACGTAGTAAAGGTTACTTATTTGTGAAAGAAACCAACGGACTATAAGCTGTTGATGTTTCGTGATGCAAATTCCTGATTAAAGGGCAATGTTTCGTGTTTAAGCATAGTATATTCTTACGAATTTATGCAGGGGTCATTGTCCTTGTTGCATTGGTGGCCGTGTTTTGTTATTTGCTGGTGCAAATCATCAATTATCAACGGGCACAAGAATACCGTGAGTCTCTGACTGACGGTATTGCTTTTGTTATTAGTCAGGGGGTTGAGCGGCAAGCAACAGCCCAACAAAAACAAGACTGGATTTCAGATGCTTCTGATTTGTTGGAATTACCCATCTATTTGGTGGAAAGTTCTAAAGTTGAGTTATCACGATCAGAGAAAAAGCGTCTCGCCAACCAGCAAGCCGTAGTGCGTTACGATGCGCAAACGATGATTGCCACGCTGTTGTTGGGGTTGCCTAATGACAATAAGCATTACTTATATATTAAAGTAAATAAAATTGGTGAACGTCAAATGAAGGCGTTACCAATCTTTATCCTCGATTATTTAATTTATTATCCTGGTCAGGAAAAACAATACCTTGAAAAAATTCATCGGTATTTTTCCTATCCGATTGAAATACACCCTATTCTGAGTCTAGGGTTAGATTCCGAACAGATTGGTCGCTTACGACAAGATCAAAGCATTTTACTCTATCGTGACAGTGCAACGATTCGGGGGACTACGATCTCCATTGTTTCCCCAATGCCTAATAATCCTGCTGAAGTTTTGGTCATTGGTCCTGTTCCGATGTTTAACTGGATGCCATTCCAGTTGGCCGCGGGGATTACATTATTGAGCTTGTTCTTACTGAGTCTGGGGGTTTATGGGCTGATTTTGCCGCTCCAGCGTAAAACACAACAGGTGATTAGTGCATTAAATCGCATGAAAACGGGGAACTTGTCGACCAGACTTGTGGTGGATGGCAGTGATGAAATGGCCAGTCTATCTTCTACATATAATGACATGGCCAGTCATATTCAGCGATTAATTGAGGCACAACGAGAGTTAATGCGAGCTGTATCGCATGAATTGCGTACGCCTGTTGCCCGTATTCGCTTTGGAATGGAAATGCTGGCTGAAGAAGATGACTATGATTTTCGCCAATCTCAAGTTGAAATGATTGATAAAGATATCGAGGCATTAAATACCTTGATCGATGAAATCATGACCTATGCCAAATTAGAGCAGGGTACGCCATCGCTTGATGTGCAAAGTGTGAGTATTGCCGATGTGCTGGCGCAAGTGGCCAAAGAAACAGAAGCACTCAAAACACAAAAGTTAATTGAAGTAAAAGCACCAGATTTTAGTGTGGTTGCTGATGCTGAGCGTCGTTACCTGCATCGCGTCGTGCAAAACTTGGTTGGGAATGCGATTCGATATTGTGATGATCGCGTGCGATTGAGTGGCGGGATTCAGTCAGATGGTCTGGCATTTGTGTGTGTCGAAGACGATGGGCCGGGTATTCCTCAGCAAGACCGTGAGCGTGTATTTGAGGCCTTCGCTCGTTTAGATGATAGCCGAACCCGTGCATCGGGTGGTTATGGTCTTGGATTGTCGATTGTTAGCCGCATTGCATTTTGGTTCGGCGGTAAGATTAATGTCGATCAAAGTCCCGAATTGGGTGGAGCACGTTTCACCATGACTTGGCCAGCAAAACATTTTGTACGCAAAAATAATAAAGAAGAAGTGTAATTCTGAATAAAAAATAAGCCTGCAATGCGCAGGCTTATTTTTTTATGCTGGATGACTTATTGATATGATGTTGCATCTGGTTCAAGCGGGGATTTACTGTCCTTTAAGCTCGCAATAGCATCAGTATTTAAGGTGATGTTGAGTTCTTTTTGTGCTGAATCAATTTGATAATTCTGAATAATGGCTTGATCCCCCGATAGTGTATCGATTTTATACTCATCTGCGATATTTAAAATCCCTTGGAGGTTGGTGGTGACAGAGGCGGTATCATCCTGAAAGATTTCTTGTAAGCGTGCGAATGGAATACGAATGATATTGCTGCCATCGGTTGGGAGGTTTTGTTGTAAGTGGCGTATTAAGAGTTGTGAAAATAAAAAATAGTTTGGTTTATGAATGAAGTCGAGTGTCATATCATTTTCCTCTTTATGTGTTCATTGCAATTGTGATTTTTATGCAAAATGCCAAAAGACATTTTGTTATTAGAAGAATATAGCGATTTTTTAAATCTTAAAATATGTGATTTATGTCAACAAATTGTGCATTTTACGATAGATATTGATAGATGTTTAAGTGTGTATTTTGAACATTTTGGTCAATGCATTTCGTTTGGAATTGGTCACAATACTCCAGTGGGTAGATTTTAGCATCGTGGGTTGTAAATTGAGCGAAAGATCTATAATTGCTATTGATTCTCATTTATTTTTTCTTGTGGGTGTGGTAAATTGCGTTGAATGTTCAGTGTGTGTGGCGTGGGGAATTCGATCAAAGTCTTAAAATATGAGAAAATCCATGCTTATTGAAAAAAAAGTAAGATATCGGTTAGATAATAGTATAAATCAATAAGTATAATGCGTCTGAGTTTTAGCAATTTTTCTAGCTAAAAAATAACCACAACCTTGGTCGTAGTATAAAGACGCAAACTAGCCACTCAATTCATAAATCGGGTACAATTACATCGATAATTTTTGTGTTTGGTGGGTATCTGCACCAAAACATACATTCTTTTGTTAAAAATAGGCCTGCCAGGAGTTATCCCCGCATGAGTGCCATTACTCCATACGACTGGGCAATTATTGCCTTCGTGATCGGTGTTACATTCCTTTGCGTCTTTATGCTTACAGTTCCGTTACTCCTCGGAGGTAAGTCATGGGGTCGTGCAAAACAAGAACAGTTTGAGTCAGGTGTTGTGGGTGCTGGTGGTGCCCGTATTCGCTTGTCTGCAAAATTTTATCTTGTTGCTATTTTCTTCGTCGTTTTCGACCTTGAAGCACTCTATCTTTATGCATACTCAACTTCAGTTCGCGAAGTGGGTTGGTTTGGTTATACCACTGTTGTTGTTTTCGTTGTTGAATTGCTGATTGGCTTAGTCTATGCCTTATCTATAGGTGCATTGAACTGGTCACCGCATGATCGTCGTAAAGCTGCTGGTATTTTACCTAAAATTGGTTCTCCAAATATGGATATTGCAGAGATTACACGTTTCAATTCTATCGATGAGCTAGTGCGCGATCCTACAGGGCATATTCCTGCTCAATCTCGTGTTAAAGATCATCGAGTGCAAACGACTACCAAGAACGCTACAGTCATTACAGACAAGGAGTAATACGGGATGAAATACACATTAACCCGTGCTAATCCACAAGCGGATCAATATCCGCTACAAGAACGACAAATTGTGAGTGATCCTCTTCAGGAAGAAGTGAATAAAAATGTATTCATGACTCGTTTAGAAGATGTCGTCCATACTGCGGTCAACTGGGGGCGTAAGAACTCTGTTTGGCCTTTTAACTTTGGTACATCCTGCTGCTATGTCGAATATGCAACCACTTTGACAGGTGTGCATGATATGTCGCGTTTCGGTGCCGAGGTTATTCGTGCTTCACCACGTCAAGCCGATTTGATGATTGTTGCTGGTACGTGCTTCATGAAAATGGCACCTGTTATTCAGCGCTTGTATGAGCAAATGCTGGAACCTAAATGGGTGATTTCAATGGGTGCATGTGCCAATTCGGGGGGGATGTACGACATTTATTCCGTCGTGCAAGGCGTCGATAAAATTATTCCTGTCGATGTTTATGTACCAGGCTGTCCGCCACGCCCTGAAGCATTAATTCAGGCATTGTTGCTGTTGCAGGACCAAATTCAGCTTGAACGTAGACCATTGTCTGCGGTTATTGGTGATGATTTGAAACCTGTGTATAAGCCAAAAATGATGCCAGAACGGGATCGTAAAAATGCAGAACGTATTGCGGTGAAAAACTTGCGTTCAATGGATGAGATTGAATAACCCTTAATTTTTCATGGAACATGAAAAAAGAAACGATAGGTTTCTGAGGGTGTTAAGTAGGAAATTTAATCTAGCGATGGAATGTGTTCGCCAAATGATGTGGCGATAATAATCGTTAGGATTTAAAAGAATTTGTATTAAAAAGGAAGCCAAGACAATGGCTGAAACTGAAATTGCTATGCCAGACGAATCGGTTAAGGATGCGCGTCCAGCCTTTGCAATTATAGAAGAACTCCAAAATAAATTTGGAGAGATCTTCTATGTGCAATCGACTTGCGAGGATTTTCCAACAGTCTGGGTCGAACGCGCACTTGTACATCAAGTTCTGATGTTCTTGCGTACAGTGTCACGTCCGTATGTGATGTTGTTTGATCTCTCTGCGGTAGACGAGCGTTTACGTCAACACCGTGAAAATTTACCCGCATCAGATTTCACCGTGTTCTATCATTTACTTTCTCTGGAACGTAATAGCGATATTCGTATTAAAGTTGCGCTAAGTGAAAGTGATGCCAATATTCCAACGGTAAGTAATATTTGGCCAAATGCAAACTGGTACGAACGTGAAGCTTATGACATGTTCGGTATTAAGTTCGATGGTCATCCAATGTTACGTCGTATCTTGTTGCCAACCTATTGGGAAGGTCATCCGCTTCGTAAAGAATATTCTGCGCGTGCGACGGAGTACACGCCGTATATGCAGAATCAGGCGAAACAGGACTTTGAACAAGAGCATTTGCGTTTTGTGCCTGAAGATTGGGGCTTGAAGCGTGGTAATGAAGATGAAGACTTCATGTTCTTGAACTTGGGGCCGAACCATCCATCTGCACATGGCGCGTTCCGTATTATTCTGCAATTGGATGGCGAAGAAGTAAAAGACTGTGTCCCTGATATTGGTTATCACCATCGTGGTGTAGAGAAAATGGCAGAACGCCAAACATGGCATTCTTTCATTCCCTATACCGATCGGGTGGATTATCTGGGTGGTTGCGCACAGAACATGCCTTATGTGATGGGTGTTGAGCAACTTGCAGGCATTACAGTACCTGACCGTGCGCAATGTATTCGTGTCATGATGTCAGAATTATTCCGCATTAATAACCATCTACTTTATATTGGTACTGCAATTCAGGATACAGGTGGTATGACCCCTGTATTTTATATGTTTGCGGATCGCCAAAAAATTTATGATGCGATTGAGGCGATTACTGGCTTCCGTATGCATCCAGCATGGTTCCGCATTGGTGGTACAGCGCATGATTTGCCAAATAACTGGCAAAAATTGATTCGTGACATTCTTGAATGGATGCCGAAACGCTTAAATGAATATTATACCGCAGCACTGAAAAACTCGGTATTTATTGGGCGTACACGCAATGTGGCGCAATACGATGCGAAATCGGCATTGGCGTGGGGTGTAACGGGCACAGGTTTGCGTGCGACAGGTATTGACTTTGATGTACGTAAGTATCGTCCGTATAGTGGTACTTCAAAATCGTAATTTTCATAACCACTATACGGA